>JALFHA010000112.1 GCA_022776785.1 Clostridiales bacterium
ACTGTCTTGCACTTAAAAGCTCGAATATAAGCGCGAAGCGAAGAAGGGAGTTTGAGGGATGAAATCCCTCAAGCAGGTTTGGGCGGCAGCCCAATGTTCCCTTATTGTTCAAAAGAAAAAGCAGTTTCAGAGCAGGATGCGGAGCATCCTACGATTGAAACGGGGCTGATTCTGCAAAGCTAGATTTTAGCTGCAAAATAGTATGAGAAGGAAAGCAAATCAAAAAAACGGCAAGCCACAGGTTTTCCTGTACGGCTTGCCGTTTTTGCGCGGGGTTACACCATCTCCCGCAGGCGGCCCGAGAGCTTGAGATTCTCGGCGTAATCGACAGGACATTCGATGACGGCGGGGACATCCTGCGCAAAGGCGTCCTCCAGCGTGGGCAGCAGCTCGCTTGCGGCGCTGATGCGGTAGCCCTTGCAGTGCATCGCCTCGGCATAGCGCACGAGATCGGGGTTGGTGAAGTCGCAGCAGTGCGTCTCGCCGAAGCGGTCCATGCCCTTCCACTTGATGAGCCCGTAGCCGTTGTCCACAAAGACGAGCACCACGAAGGGCAGATGCTCGCGCACGGCGGTCTCCAGCTCCTGGCTGTTCATCATGAAGCCGCCGTCGCCCGTGACGACGAGCACGCGCTTGTCCGGGCTGACGAGCTTGGCCGCCAGAGCGCCCGGCAGGGAGAAGCCCATCGTCGCAAAGCCGTTTGAGATGAGGCAGGTCTTGGGGCGGTAGCAGTTGTAGTGCCGCGCGACCCACATCTTGTGCGCGCCCACGTCGGAGAGCAGGATGTCGCCCGGGCACAGGGCCTTGCGCACGTCGCAGAGGATGCGCTGCGGCTTCATCGGGAAGGCGTCGTCTGCGGCGAAGCTCTCCTGCTCGGCGACCAGCTTTTCGCGGATGGCGAGCGCGGCGGTAGGCTCCTGGCTGCGGTGCGTGCGCAGCGTGATGCGGTGCAGCGAATCGCTGATGTCGCCGACGACCTCGCACGCCGTCTGATAATACTTGTTGATGTGCGCGGGCGTGGTGTTGATGTGCAGGATCGGCGTGCTCTTGGTGGGGTTGATGCGCTGGGGCGCGTATTCTACGATGTCGTAGCCCACGCAGATGAGCAGGTCGGCGCTCTCGAGCAGCCGGTTGGCGTAGTCCCGCTGGGGGATGCCCACCGTCCAGAGCGAATAGCGGCTGGTAAAGGGGATCATGCCCTTGGCCATCATCGTGTTAACGACGGGGATGCGCAGCGTCTCGGCCATCTCGGTGAGCGCGTCGCTGGCGTTTTCGCGCACGGCGTCGCTGCCCACGAGGATGACGGGGTTCTGCGCGCGGAAGATCATGCCCGCCGCGATCTCGATGTGCTCCAGCGACGCCGTCTCCGGGTTGGGCGCGCCGCGGTGCAGCGGGCGCTCGCCCTCGGGCACCTCCATCAGCGACACGTCCACAGGCAGGTCGATGTGCGTCGCGCCGGGCTTGCCCTCGCCCTCGGCATACTTGAACGCCAGCCGCGCGATTTCTGCGACAGAGTCCGGGCGCATGACGAGCTTGGTGCGCTTGGTAACCGGCTCGAACATCTTCGCCAGATCGAGATACTGGTGCGCGGTAAGGTGGATTTTGTCGGTGGAGACCTGCCCGGTGATGGCCACCAGCGGCGCGCCGTCGGAGTTCGCGTCGGCCACACCGGTAATCAGGTTGGTCGCGCCGGGGCCGAGCGTCGCCAGGCATACGCCGGCATGGCCCGTCAGGCGGCCGTACACGTCGGCCATGAAGGCCGCGCCCTGCTCGTGGCGCACGGTGATGAAACGGATGGATGAGCGTGCAATGGCGTTCATCATGGCGAGATTCTCCTCGCCGGGGATGCCGAAGATGACCTGAACGCCCTCGTTTTCCAGGCACTTGACAAGAAGCTCTGCTGTATTCATGCGGATTCCTCCTCAGCGTGATGCCTGCGTACGCCGCACGGACGCACACAAAAAGGGCAGACAGGCACACGCCTGTCCGCCCCGTTGCAGACCGACATATCATAGCACACGCGCCCGGTGAAATCAAGGGCCGCGCAGGGATTTGCCTGCTCCCGGCCTCAGTCCGTCAGCGGCGCGTAGAGAGCGCCCGTGAGGCGGCAGAGGTCATCCGGCGCAAGTTCCACCTGCGCGCCGATCTTCCCGGCGCTCACGCAGATGGTGTCAAAGAGCTGCGCCGTCTCGTCGATGAACGTGGGCAGGGCCTTCTTCATGCCCACGGGGCTGCAGCCGCCGTGGATATAGCCCGTGGAGGGCAGCAGCAGCTTCTGCGGGATCATCTCAATTGCCTTTTCCCCGCACGCGGCGGCGGCGCGTTTGAGGTTGAGCGTGGCGGCGACGGGAATGACAAAGACGAACATTGCCCGGCTTTTGCCCTGTGTCACCAGCGTCTTGAAGACGGCCTGCGGATCCTGCCCAAGCGCGCGGGCGACGGATACGCCGTCGATGCCCGTCTCAGGGGAATAGGTGTGGACAAGATAGGATACGCCCTCGCGCTCGAGGATGCGCATGACATTCGTTTTGACGGCTTCGGCCATGGGTCTGCTCCTTTGCTGCTTGCTTGCGCCGGACAAGGCGCGGCGTGTCCTGCCTATTGTAGCACGAAACGCGCGAAATGCAAGCGGCGCGCCGTGAATTTTGTCCGCGTCCGCGGCGCAGCGTCAGAACGGCATTGAAGAAAGGGCAATTTCATGGTATACTAACCTCAATCAGAGGCGGCGGGGCGTCGGCCCGCGCCGCATAAACGGACGATGAAAGAGGGACTCGCCATGATTCATTCCAATCCGCTGCTCAAGGACAACAAGAGCGAGAAGAAATTCATTACGATGGGCGAAATCATGCTCCGTTTGACCCCGCCCAACTATGAGAAGATCCGCATGGCCTCCAGCTTTGAGGCCAGCTACGGCGGCAGCGAGGCCAACATCGCGCTGGCGCTGGCCAACCTCGGCGTGGACAGCACGTTCTTCTCCGTCGTGCCCAACAACAGCCTGGGCAAGAGCGCTGTGCGTATGCTGCGCTCCAACGACGTGCACTGCACGCCGATGATCCTCTCCACCCCGGAGCAGACGCCCTCCCACAGGCTGGGCACCTATTATCTGGAGACGGGCTACGGCATCCGCCCGAGCAAGGTCATCTACGACAGGCAGCACAGCGCACTGACCGAGTACGACTTTACAGGCTACGACCTCGAGGCACTCCTCGACGGCTTTGACTGGCTGCATTTGAGCGGCATCACCCCGGCGCTGGGGCAGAACTGCCGCACGCTCATCATGGACATGCTGCGCGTAGCCAAGGAGAAGGGGCTGACCGTCAGCTTTGACGGCAACTTCCGCAGCAAGCTGTGGACGTGGGAGGAGGCGCGGGACTTCTGTACCCAGTGCCTGCCGTATGTGGACATCCTGCTGGGCATCGAGCCCTATCACCTCTGGAAGGACGAAAACGACCACAGCCAGGGCGACTGGAAGGACGGCGTGCCCATGCAGCCCAGCTATGAGCAGCAGGACGAGGTCTTCCGCCATTTTGTGGAGCGCTATCCGAACATCAAGTGCATCGCGCGCCATGTGCGCTATGCCCACTCCGGCAGCGAGAACAGCCTCAAGGCGTTCATGTGGTACGAGGGGCACACGTTTGAGAGCCGTCTGTACACCTTCACGATTCTCGACCGCGTGGGCGGCGGCGACGCCTTTGCCAGCGGCCTGATCTACGCGATGCTGCACGACTACCGGCCGATGGACATGATTAACTTTGCCGTGGCCTCCAGCGTCATCAAGCACACGATTCACGGCGACGCGAACATCACCGACGATGTGAGCAGCATCCGCAACCTCATGAACATGAACTACGACATCAAGCGCTGACGCGCGACACAACCTGATGGCGCCGGCCCGCTGAGGCCGGCGCTCAGCCTGCAGCCCAAAGCGTTTCTCCCCCTCGGAGGGGGGAGAAATCTGTCCCGGCTGTGCAGGACAAAGGAAATCGCTGCGCAGGGAGCATGGACGTATATCAACGAACGGAGCGTCGGCCGCCGCGGTCGGCGTTTTTGTGAAACGGAGGATTCAAAAGGCATGAAACGCGCATGGGTACTAGTGTTGGCGCTGCTGCTTGTGCTGCTTGCCCCGGCGGCGATGGCCGAGGCGCTGAGCATGGACGAGCAGGTGGACAAGGTATTCAGGGACACGCGGGCGGTGGGCGGCGCGTTCGTCGTCGCGCAGCACGGCGAGATCGTCTACGAGCACTACTACGGCGTGCAGCAGAAGACGACGGGCGTGCCGGTGACGGAGGATTCCTTCTTCCGCTGCGCGTCGGTCACCAAGCTGGTCACGGGCATCGGCTTGATGAAGATGATGGACGACGGCCTGCTCGCCCCGGACGAGGATATCAGCGCCTATCTGGGCTACACGGTGCGCAATCCCGCGTACATGGATGTGCCCATCACCCTGCGGATGCTCATGTCCCACACGGCGGGGCTCGATGAGAATTCCTCCTACAGCAGCAAGTCGAGCAAGCTGCGCGACATGATCGACATCGAGCGCAAGGCGCGAGCGAACTTCAAGAGCGACGTGAAGCCCGGCACGAAGTACGCCTACTCAAACTTTGGCGCGGGCATCACCGGCGCGATTGTCGAGTCCGTGACCGGGCAGGATGTCTCCTCGTTCATGCGCGGGTATCTCTTTGAGCCTCTGGGCATCGAGGCCGCCTACAGCGCGACGCAGATCGCTGAGCCGGACTTTCTGACAGCGACCTACCACAAGGACGGTTCGCTCTACGCCGCGCCGTCGTACATGCTGCGGCAGGAGTACGTCGCAGAGGCTTCCCCGGACACCCACTACCGCATCACAGTCGGCAGCCTGCTCATCCGCCCGCGCGATCTGGCGCGGCTGGGCATCGTGCTGGCGGGGGATGGCACGCTGGAGGGCGAGCGCGTGCTCAGCGAGGAGGCCATTGCCGCCATGCGCACGCCGCAGAGCCTTGAGACGACGGGCATCACGGACGATTCGCCGTACTCGTTCTTCACCATCCGACAGGATACGCTCTTCGAGGGAAGGACCGTCTACGGCCATCAGGGCACGGACGAGGGCATCGTCTGCAACCTCTACGTCGAGCCGGAGAGCGAGCTGGTGCTCGTGGTGATGACCAACGGCTGCAAGACCACCCGCGAGGACGGCATCATGCGCATCACACGCAGGCTGGCGGCCATCGCCGAGGAGGAGTACCTGCGCTGAGTGCGGAGTGTTGCACCTACAAGCTCAAATGCAGGCGCGAAGCGAAGAAGGGAGTTTGAGGGATGAAATCCCTCAAGCAGGTTTGGGCGGCAGCCCAACGTACCCTATTGCGGAGCAATTTCGTAAAAGCAGTCAGGGAGCGAAGCGTTACCTGACGGGGAACTTTGCAAAGCAAAGATTTAGATGCAGAATGGCATGAAATGTGCGCTTGTGCCAATAAACTGAGCAGATGCTCAGGCGGTCAGAAAGGAAGAAAACATGCTGGAATCTTTACTGGTGCGCAACACCACGCGCGAGCAGCGGGAGCGCATCGTCATCGAGGCACTCTCCGGCGGCGAGGTCGGCTGCGAGGACTGCGTCAGCGAGCAGGATTACGCGCTCTATCAGCCGTATATCGACGGCGAGATGGAGCTTGACGAGGCGACGCGCCGCTTCCGCGCGTCGTACATCCGCGAGGATATGGACAGGCCGCCGCGCGGCGTGTGCGGCTTTGCCAAATAGCGCGCGCTGTGCTTGGGAATTTTTTCAAAGGGCTTGCATTTTTGCCCGCAATGCGCTACAATAAGCGTGTAGAGTGTGATGACGGATGGAGCTCATGCAATGCGAGGGTGTGAACCTTGTCAGGGCCGGAAGGCAGCAGCAATAAGCATTGTATCGTGTGTGCCGTGGGATTTTCTGCCCCGAGCACTCTGCGATTAGATCATTCAGGGCGACGGGCTGCCGTCGCTCTTTTTTTGTGCCGCCACGGCCTGCTCCCGCTGCGCAGGGCCGCAGAGCAGATGCCCGTCCACATCGAAGCGCGAGCCGTGGCAGGGGCAGTCCCACGTCCTTTCTGCGGCATTGAAGGTGAGCTGACAGTGCAGGTGCGTGCAATAGGGCGAGCAGGTGTGCAGCGTGCCGTCTTCATCGCGATAGGCGGCGCGCTTTTGCAGCCCGTCGCGCACGATGGCGCCCTCGCCCGGCGCCAGCGATTCACTGGCGAGCAGCGGCGGCAGCGCACAGGAGCCCAGCCCCGCGCAGGCGTGCCCGGCCTGGCGCAGCAGCGCCCCTGCGGCGCTGGCGCCCACCGCGCGCTGCGGGGAAAACGCCGCGGCAACCGGACTTTGGTGCCCAGTGAGCGCGTCCGCCAGAATCTGCGCAGCGGCCATCGAGCCGGTCATGCCCCACTTGCCAAAGCCCGTGGCGACGTAGACGCCGGGCAGGCGCGGACTGTATGCGCCGACGTAGGGAATGCCGTCCGGCGTGATGCAGTCCTGCGCCGACCAGCGTGCCAGCTCCTTGGTGCCGGGAAAGAGCTGATCCGCCGCGCAGCGCAGACGCGCGTAGGCGCCGCGGGCAGCCCTGGCATCGCCGCAGCGGTGGCTTTCGCCGCCGAGAAGGACCGCGCCGCGCGCGCTTCTGAGCGAATAGCCGCCAGCACCCACGCCGTAGAGCGCTCCCTCCACGCGCTCGTCTGTGCGCAGCGCCAGCACATAGGCGCGCTGCTGATACAGCCGAAGGAAATATCCGCCTGTCAGCGGCAGCATCGGATAGTGCGTGCAGACGATGATGCGCTCTGCGCGCACGCTGCCCTGCGCCGTCTGCACGCGCAGGCCGTCGAGCGCCAGCACGCGGCTGTGCTCAAAGACGCGCAGCGGCTCGGCCACAGCGCCCAGCACTGCGAGGGGATTCATCTGCGCCTGATGATCGAGACGCAGCGCGGCGGCGGGCAGGATGGGCGCGCCGAGCTTGCGCGTCATGGTTACGGGCAGGCCGAGGCGCGCGCAGGCGTCGGCCTCCTCCTCGAGCGCCTGTGGGCAGTCCAGCGTGTAGAGGAAGGAGGGCACGGACTCAAACGCCGCGTCCGCTCCGGCAGCCCTTGCCAGCTCGCCCAGCGCGCGCACGGCTTCGAGGTTTGCCTGCACGACCATCTGCGCGTGCTTCTTGCCTGCGCTCTTTTCGAGCTTGGCGGCGAACAGGCCGTGCTGTGCCGTGACCTTCGCGGTCGTGCCGCGCGTCTGCCCGGAAAGCAGGCGCTCCGCCTCCACGAGCGTTACGTCAAGCCCGCGGTCATGGAGCAGGCGCGCCGTCAGGATGCCGCAGATACCGCCGCCGATGACCAGCACATCGCAGGCGTGCTCGCCGCGCAGCGTCGGCCGCGGCGGCAGCGACGGGGTGATGAGGGAGAAGTATGGGGTCATGGATTCTCCTCCTGTGTGCGTGATGCGCACAGTATGCCCAAAAAGCTGCAAAACAGACGGAAAACCGCTCACCCGGGGTAAAACCCCCAATGAGCGGTTTTATCATTCCTCTAATGCTTCGGCTATCATGCTGTCCAGCGGCGCATCGAATACAGCCGCATGGCGCAGCGTCATGCGCTCCCCGGTGACGGGGTGCAGAAAGCTGACCGACACGGCGCTCAGCTGGTGGCGCGTGAGGCCCAGCGCGTCGCTGAGCGCAGCGCTTTCCGGCGTGGCGTAGCGCGCATCGCCCAGCAGCGGGCAGCCGATGTGCGCCATGTGGACGCGGAGCTGATGCGTGCGCCCCGTCACGGGCTCGAGCGAAAGCAGCGAGATCGTCTGCCCGAGCGCCTGCCGGACATCGAGCGTCCTGTATCGGCTGACGGCGTGCTGTCCGTCCATGCGCACGACGCGGGTGAAGCTATCCGGTGACTGCCTGGCGATGGGCGCGTCGATTTCGCCGCGCTCTGTCTGCGGCCTGCCAAAGACCCACGCGCGGTAGGTCTTGAAAAACTGGCCGTCCGCCATCTGCCGCTGCAAATGTGCCTGCGCAAACGGCAGCTTCGCAAAGAGCACGAGCCCTGTCGTCTCCGCGTCGAGCCGGTGCACGGGATGGGCGGGCGCGCCGAGTGATGCGCTCACGCGCGCCTCGAGCGTATCGCTGCCGCGCGGCGCGGAGGGCGAGGGGTGGCACTGAAGCCCGGCGGGCTTGAAGGCGCACAGCAGCGCGCCATCCTGCCAGAGGATGTCGGGGGCAGGCAGCGCGGATGCGGAAAGGGCGTCTCCGCCTTCCGCGTAGTCCGCCGTCTGCACGCGCACGGTCATGCCTGCGCGCAGCGGCTGATTGCTGAAAAACGGCGCGCCGTCCACCGACACGCCGCCGCTTTGCTTGATGGTTCGCGTCTCGCGCCCGGAGAGGCCCAGCGGCCCGCGCAGAAGCTGCTGGAGCGTCAGCCCGTCCTCCCCGGGGGAGACGATATGCTCAAGGCGCATCAGAGCACCTTGCTCAGGAAATCCTGCGTTCTGGGGTTCTGCGGGTGGTCAAACAGGTCGCTCGGCGCGCCCTGCTCGCAGATCACGCCGCCGTCCATGAAGAGCACGCGGTTGCAGACCTCGCGCGCAAAGCCCATCTCATGGGTGACGATGACGCAGGTCATCTTGTTGCGGGCGAGGCCCTTGATGACCTCGAGCACCTCGCCGACCATCTCCGGATCGAGGGCGGAGGTGGGCTCGTCAAAGAGCATGACCTCCGGCTCCATCGCCAGCGCGCGCACGATGGCAAGGCGCTGCTTCTGGCCGCCGGAGAGGCGGGAGGGCTTGTTGTCGCGCTTGTCGGACAGGCCCACGCGCGCAAGCAGCGCCTCCGCCTTGGCGACGGCCTCGTCCTTGGTCTGCTTGCCCAGCAGCACCGGGGCGAGGGTGATGTTGTCGATGACGGACATGTGCGGGAAGATGTTGAAGTGCTGGAACACCATGCCCATCTTCTGGCGGTGCTTGTCGATGTTGACGGACTTGTCCGCGATATCCACGCCGTCAAACCAGATGTGGCCGCTGGTGGGCTCCTCGAGCCGGTTCAGGCAGCGCAGGAAGGTGGACTTGCCCGAGCCGGACGGGCCGATGAGCGAGACGACCTCGCCGCGGTGAATGGTCTCCGTGATGCCCGAGAGCACCTTGAGCGGCCCGAAATCCTTGTGCAGATCCTCGACGCGGATGAGATCGGGCGCTGACTTGTAATCGAATTGCTCAGTCATCGGTCTTGAGCCTCCTTTCCAGCACGGCGATGAGCTTGCTCATCGTGAAGGTGACGACGAAGTAGATGACGCCGATGATAATCAGCGGCTCGATGACCATGTACGTCTTGCCGGAGATGGTCTGGTACTGCGTCATCAGGTCGCCGACGTAGAAGGTGGAGGCAAGCGACGTCTCCTTGGTGATGGCGACAAACTCGTTGCACATGGCGGGCAGCACGTTCTTGAACGCCTGCGGCAGGATGATGCGGATCATCGTCTGGCTGGCGGAGAGGCCCAGCGAGCGGGCGGCCTCGGTCTGGCCGCGGTCGATGGACTGGATGCCCGAGCGGAAGACCTCCGACATGTACGCGCCGGAGTTGAAGATCAGCGCGACGGCGATGCAGGTGAACTTGGAGAGCTTGAGCGCCGGCAGCAGGTCGGGCAGCAGGAAGTAGAAGAAGTAGAGCTGGAGCAGCAGCGGCGTGTCGCGCACGATCTCCGTGTACACGGTGGCGACGGCGCCCAGCAGCTTCGATTTGGACAGGCGCATGATGGCGACAACCGCGCCGATGATGCAGCCGATCGCCACGGAGATCAGGGCCAGCGTCAGGGTGGTGCCCAGGCCGTTGACGAAATTCATGCCGTACTTGGCCAGCAGCTTCTGGATATTGGCGAGCAAGGGGATTCCTCCTTTACAAGGGATTTGGGAAGGGGTGAAGGCGGCAAGGGCTCAAGCCTGCGCGCCGGGAGCCGCGGGGGAAAGCGCCTCCACGCGCAGCATGGCCTCGTAGACCATATCGCGCGTGACGGGATAGGGGATGTGCGCCATGTCCGGCCCCTCGGTCGCCTCGGCGAGCGTGGGCTCCAGCGCGGCGCGGCCTGTCGGCACGCCCATCTGCGCCAGCGTCACCGGCGTGCCGAGCGTGACGAGGAAATCACGCAGGCGGCGGGCTCTGTCCTCCTGCCCGTCAAGGACGAGCTGCACCAGCGCGCCGTAGGCCACGAGATCGCCGTGCAGGCATGTCCGCTCGACGTGGGGGAAGAGCTGCAGGCCGTAGCAGACCGCGTGGGCCAGCGCACAGTTGTAATCGTCGTTCGCCAGCAGGGAGACCAGCCCGGCGGAGACGATGACGCTGCGTGCGCACAGCTCCATCGCGGGCCCGGCCTCGCCGTGCTCCGCCTCGTCAAGCGCCGCACGCCCGAAGGCGAGAATGGGGTCATAGCAGGTCGAGGAAAGCGCGATGCCGATGGCGGACATGTGGTCGAGCGAATCGCCCAGGCGGTCGGCCTTTGCGCTGAACGTCGCCTCCAGATGCTTGGCAAGCGTGTCGCCCAGCGCCGCGCGGAAATAGGCGGCGGGGGCCTTTGCAGCGATGGAAAGATCGACGAGCGTCAGCGCGGGCGGCGCGTCATAGAATAGGAAGCGCTCGAACGGCCCGTCCTCCCGGTAGACGACGGAGAGCGCCGTGATCGGCGCGCAGTTGGAGACGAGCGTCGGCACGCTCACCAGCGGCAGATCCAGCAGGTGCGCCGTGCCCTTGGCGGTGTCAATCGCCTTGCCGCCGCCCATGCCCACGAGAAAATCGGGGTGCAGCGGGCGCAGCGCATCGGCGAGGCGCTCCATCGCTGCCTGTGTGCACGCGCCGCCGAAGGGCAGCGCGGCCAGCAGCTCGGGGCCGCCGTCCGCCAGCGCCGCGCGCAGCGGGGGCAGGCCCTTTTCCATGGCCGTCTCGCCGCCGATGACGGCAAACGTGCCGCCCAGCGGGGCGCACAGCGCGGGGAAGCGCGAAAGCACGCCGCGGCCGATGCAAAAGCGCGGCAGCGTCACCACGTCAGTCAGATACATGTGCAGTCCTTTCCAGATGCGCGGGTTACAGCAGCTTCGGCAGGCGGGACAGGCGCTCGAGTGCCTCATTCAGCGTATCCTCGCTGCGGGCGAAGTGCAGGCGGATGAGGTGGTTGACCGGCTCGCGGAAGAAGCTCGAGCCCGGCACGGCGGCCACGCCGACATTGCGGATCATCCACTCGCAGAACTCCATGTCGCTGCGGCCATGGAATCTCATACCGGGGCGCTGGAAGTCGCTGATGTCCACCATCACGAAGTAGGAGCCCTGCGGCGTGGTGTGGGCAAGGCCGATGCGGTCAAGGCCCTCGAGGAAAACGGCGCGCTTCTTCGTGTAGAGCGCGGTCAGCTCGTCGTAGTAGCTCTGCGGGAAGTTGAGGCCGACGACGGCGGCCTCCTGAAGCGGGGCGGCCGCGCCGACGGTGAGGAAGTCGTGCACCTTCTTGGCGGCCTCGATGACGTTTGCCGGGCCGATGAGGTAGCCCAGCCGCCAGCCGGTGATGGAGTACGTCTTGGAGAGCGACGAGCAGCAGATGACCCGGTCGGCAATCGGCGCAAGCGCGCCCGCGTAGGTGTGGTGATACGGCGCGAAGACGATGTGCTCATAGACCTCGTCGGTAATCATGTAGGCGTCGTAGCGATTGCACAGACCGCCGATGAAGAGCAGCTCCTCCTCGGTGAAGACCTTGCCGCACGGGTTGGAGGGGTTGCAGACGATGATTGCCTTGGGGTGCTGGCGGAAGGCGTCCTCGAGCACGTCACGGTCGAAGTCAAACGCCGGCGGCACGAGCGGCACAAAGATGGGGTCCGCGCCGGAGAGAATCGCATCCGCGCCGTAGTTCTCATAAAAAGGAGAGAACACGATTACCTTGTCGCCGGGGTTGCAGACGGTCATCATGGCGCTCATCATCGCCTCGGTGCCGCCGCAGGTGACGAGGATCTCCGTATCGGGATTGATGGCACGGCCGTAGGCGCGCCCTTGCTTGCGGGCGAGCGCCTCGCGGAAGGTCTCCGCGCCGAAGGTGACGGAATACTGGTGCGGGCCCTCGTCGGCCACCTCGCGCAGGCGGTCTGTGATCGCCTTGGGCGGCGGAAAATCGGGGAAGCCCTGCGACAGGTTGAGCGCGCCGACCTCGTCGCTGATGCGGGTCATGCGGCGGATGACGGAATCGGTGAACGTCTGAACGCGATGGCTCAGCTCAGGCATAAATATTCAATCCTTTCCAAAATGAGAAATCGATAGGCAGGCGCCCGGGGCTGTCCCGGGCAACAATGGGCATATTCTATCACAATCAAAGAAACAGTACAACAGGCAGGGAGCAATTTCTTGCGAAAAAATCATGATCGGCAGGGAAACGCAGAAAATTAAGCATCTTTATGCACAATATGCACTTGACATATGCAGTCCGCCGTCGTACAATAGCTCTATCATTTCGCCGGGGCTCCCGCGCGGATGAAGCATACAGGAGGGAATAACGATGAAAAAGATTCTTGCGCTTGCGCTCGCGCTGCTGATGGTTTCCGTCTGCTCCATGGCGATGGCCGACCGTCTTGACG
>JALFHA010000124.1 GCA_022776785.1 Clostridiales bacterium
CCCAGCACGATGCTCTGGCCGTTGTCGCCCTGCTGCATGCCGGGGTACAGGTCGCTGTCGCGGTTGCAGGAGAGGAAGAACGCCTCCAGCAGCTCAGACGCGCTCTCCTGCGTCTCCCGGCCCGCGTCGAGGTCCGCGCGCAGGTAGGGCATCATGTACTGGTCAAAGCGGCCCAGCGTGTTGTGGTAGTCGCCCTCGCACCACATGGCGAAGTGCAGGATGCGCAGGGACTGCAGCGCCTCGCGGAAGGTGCGCGCCGGATGGGCGGGCACCCTGGCCAGCACGGCCGCCAGCGCCTCGTCGCCCGCCTCGCGCGCCGCCTGCGCATAGCGCGCGGTCAGGTCCAGCACCGCGTCGATGGACATGCGCATTGCGCTGTGCAGCTCGCCGTCGCCCAGGCGCTCCCGAATCGCCAGCAGGCCCGAGGCGATCACCCTGCCGTAGTCCGGGGACAGGTTGCTGACGTTGCCCAACTCGTGAATGGTGTGCTCGCCGCTGATCCTCGCCCACTCCGCTTCATCGTAGATCATGGGCAGATTCGGCACCGTACGCGTGAAGGCGATCAGCTCCTGCGGGAACAGGACCGGCGTTTCCAGCTCGAGCGCCATCTTGAGGCGCAGCGCGGTGCGCTGAACATCTGTCAGGGCAGGATCACGGTAGGGCAGCGCGCTGTCCTCCACGGGCGCGCGCCGCGCCTGATGATGCCTGCGCGCCCACTGATACGCCTTGAGCGCGGCGATCCGGTTGGTCACGGAAAATCAGCTCCTTTTCAGGTCGGTTCAAATCAGCGATTTGAAATTCAGTCTCATTTCTGCTCTCATTATACGACAGTCTATCCCGATATGAAAGGAGTTTTTTGCGCAAAACCGATAAAACATGCCATGGGCACTCCCTCAGTCAGCTTCACAACCAGCTCCCTCAGGAGGGAGCCTGGGCGGTGGCCTGAGCTTTTGGAAAGCATAGCAAAAGCCCGCAGCCGAAGCTGCGGGCCTGAATCCATGCGTATGAAGCTCGGGTTACTCCGCGATGTACGCAGCAGCGCTGCCCGCCGCGATGCGGCCGTAGACGACGATGTCGGCCACGGCGTTGCCGCCCAGGCGGTTCGCGCCGTGCACGCCGCCGGTGACCTCGCCGGCCGCGTACAGACCCGGGATCGCCTCGCCGGCCTCGGTCAGCACCTCAGCCGACGTGTTGATCTTCACGCCGCCCATGGTGTGATGGATGCCCGGGGCCACCTTGATGGCGTAGTACGGCGCGGTGTCCAGCGCGTTGGCGAAGGACATGCGGCCGAACTCGTCATCCTTCTGCGCGGCCACCGCCGCGTTCCAGGTGTCCAGCGTCGCCTGCAGGGTCGCCGCGTCGGTGCCCATGGCGGCCGCCAGCTCCTCGACGGTGTTGCCCATCAGGGCATATCCCTTGGTGTAGTAGCCGTTGTAGGTGGAGGAAGCGTCCATCATCTTCTGATCGACGAGCGTCCAGGCATAGCCGCCCTCCTGGGCCAGCTCCGCCGCGGAGACCACGTCGCGGGTCTCCAGCTCGTTGACAAAGCGCTTGCCGGCCTGGTTGACCAGGATGGCGCCGTCGCCGCGGATGCCCTCGGTGATGAGCGCGGAGGTCTCGGTGTAGACGGACGGGTGAATCTGGATCTGATCCATGTCCACGGTCGCCGCGCCGACCGCCACAGCCATGTCGATGCCGTCGCCGGTGAGGCCGGCAGAGTTGGTGGTCACGAAGCCGTCAAGCTCGGGCTTGAGCGCAGCCACGCGCTTGAGGTCCGCGCCAAAGCCGCCGGAGGCCAGGATGACGGCCTTGGCGTTGATGGTGTAATCGCCGTTCTCAGAGGTGACCTTCACGCCGGTGACCTTGCCGTCCGTGACGACGAGCTCGGTCGCGGCGGTGTTCATGCGCAGGTCGATCTTTTTCTCCGCATCCACGGCGGCGGTCAGGGTCTTGACGAGGTATGCGCCGACCGGGGTGGTCTTGCCCTCAGCGGTCAGGGCGCGGTGGATACGCATGACGGACGCGCCGCCGAAGGAGCCGACGGACACGAGGTTCGCGTCCTTGG
>JALFHA010000163.1 GCA_022776785.1 Clostridiales bacterium
CTGCGCCGCGTCGTCGCGCCCTTCCTCGTAGACCGCCGTAAAGCCGGCGAAGCGCAGGTGCTCGCCGCTGGCGCGCAGCGTGGCGCTGTCGGATGCGATCTCGATCTGCTGCGTCTCGTAGAGCGCGTCGGCCATCTGGCAGGCGATGAAGCGCAGGTAAATGAGCTTGTAGAGGTTAAACTGGTCGCGCGTGAGCGAGGGCTTCACGTCCTCCGGACGCAGGTCGATGTTCGCCGGGCGGATAGCCTCATGCGCATCCTGCGCGCTCTTGCGCCCCTTGTAGACGTTGGGCTTTTCCGGCACAAACTCCACGCCATAGCGCTCGGCGATGGCCGCGCGGGCGGCCTCCACGGCCTCCTCGGACAGGCGCACGCTGTCGGTACGGATGTAGGAGATCAGGCCGAGCGTGCCTCGTCCCTCGATGTCCACGCCCTCATAGAGCTGCTGGGCGATCTGCATGGTTTTGGAGGTCGTAAAGCCGAGCTTGCGGCTGGCCTCCTGCTGAAGGTTGGAGGTGGTGAACGGCGGCGCGGGATGCTTGCGGCGCTCGCCGCGCTTCACGCTTTTGATGACAAAGCCGCCCTTTTCCACAGCCGCCTTGGCCGCGAGCGCATCCTGCTCGCTGTGCAGGCTGACGCGCTCGCCATTCAGGGAGACGAGCCGCGCGGTCAGCGCCTGCTTGCCCGCGGTGAGCTGGGCAGACACATCCCAGTATTCCTCGGGCACAAAGGCCTCAATCTCCTGCTCGCGATCCACCACCATGCGCGTGGCGACGGACTGCACGCGCCCCGCAGAGAGCCCCTTGCGAATCTTCACCCACAGAAGCGGGCTGATCTTGTAGCCCACCAGCCTGTCCAGAATTCTTCGCGCCTGCTGGGCGTTGACCAGCTCCATGTTGATGGTGCGCGGCTGCTTGATGGCGCTCTTGACCGTCTTTTCAGTGATCTCGTTGAATTCCACGCGGCAGACGCTGCTGGGGTCAATCTCCAGCACATTCGCCAGATGCCAGGAAATGGCCTCTCCCTCGCGGTCCGGGTCGGTCGCGAGGATGACGGACTTGGCGCCCTTGGCCTCCTTGCGGATGCGGCGCAGCACGTCGCCGCGTCCGCGGATGGTGATATATTTCGGCTCAAAGCCGTTTTCCACGTCCACGCCGAGCTGGGACTTGGGCAGGTCGCGCACATGGCCGTTGGAGGCCTCCACCTTGTAGCTCCTGCCTAAAAACTTGGCAATGGTGCGCGCCTTGGCAGGCGACTCCACGATGACCAGCTTGTACGCCGGCTTCTGACTGCTCAAATCGATTCCTCCGGTTCGCGGCGACGCCGCTTTGATTTCTGCAAACGCCAAACAGGATACCAGCCTAAAGCGTGTCTGTCAAGGGCGGTCTGCAAAATTCGTGAAAAGTTCCTTCCATAATATACAGAAAATCTGCGGCAAACGGCTTCATCCGCCATTCTGCTCGAGCGCGTAGCGCAGACCCGCGCGGCTGCAAAGCAGGCCGTCGAGCTCCATCAGCGTCAGCAGCGCGCCCAGCTCGTTCGCAGGAATTCCCGTGCGCTCGCACAGCTCGTCAAAGTCCATTTCGCCCTCGCACAGCGCCGTGAACACGGCCCGCTGCGCGTCGTCAAGCCCGTCCGGAGGGCTGGGCAGCGCGGGCGGCGCGTTTTTTCTTGCGGGTCCGGAGGAGGGCATCTCCTCCTGCGGCAGCGCAGCCCTGCTCCGCCGGGACCGCGCGGGCCTGTCCGCACCGGGGGCGTTCTCCGCCCGCGCGCTTTCCGCCTGCCCGGACTCATCCGCCCTCTTCACGGCGGCTGGCTCGATGATCAGCGCGCGCAGCACGTCCGCACCGGAGACAATCAGGTGCGCACCGTCGGCGATGAGGCTGTTGGGCAGCACGGAGCCCTCGCTGTCCACGCTGCCGGGCAGGGCAAAGACCTCCCTGCCCTCCTCAAGCGCCTCGCGCACGGTGCGCTGCGCGCCGCTCCTTCGCCCGCCCTCCGTGACGACCACGCCCAGCGAAAGCCCCGCGATGATGCGGTTGCGCTCCAGAAAGCTGTAGCGTCCGGGCGGCGTGCCCGGCGGATATTCCGTCACGACGGTGCCGCCTTCCGCGAGGATGCGCTCCATCAGCGGACGGTTTTCCTCGGGATAGAAGCGGTCGAGCGCGCCGCCGAGCACAGCGATTGTCCGCCCGTGAGCGAAAAGCGCGCCCCGATGCGCCTGCGCGTCGATGCCCAGCGCCAGTCCGGAGACGACGCACACCCCGGCGCGCGCCAGCTCCGCGGCGATGGCATAGGTATGCCGCAGGCCGTATTCGCTCGCGCGCCGCGTGCCGACGACGGCCACGGGAAAGCTGTCCGCGATATCCGGGCACCCCAGCGCAAAGAGCAGATGCGGCGGCCTGTGCGTCTGCGCCAGGCACGCGGGATAGCCTGCCCCGCCGCGCGCAATCAGATGCACGCCGTCCTCCGCCAGCGCATCAAGAAAGTGCGACGCGCTCTTCACCATCCTTCGCAGATCCGCCGCGCCCTGCGCGCCGAGCTGCGCGGCATATGCCTCCGGCTCTTCAACAAGCGCCAACGGGCTGCCCGCCGCGCTGAGCGCCGCCTCCCGGCGCGCGTAGGACAGCGCGCGGGTCATCACCAGCAGCGCCATTGCCTGCTCATGCGTCACGGCGCAGCCCTCCCCTCACAGCGTCCTTTTGCTCAGCGGTTCATCCACAGGAAGTTCATGAACAGCGGCACCTGCTTTTCCCAGTCAGCCTCGCAGTGGCGGCCGCCCTGCTGGCAGTACAGGCGCACCGTCGCGCCCTTGAGCTCGAGCCGGGCGGCGAGACCGCTGTTGCGGCGCGTCATGTCGTCGCGGGAGTCGCTGCGGGGATACTCCTTCGTGCCGTGGCCCTCCTCCGAGCCCCATGCCAGATAGACGCGGGTGTCGGGATCGATGGCAAACTCAGCGATGTCCTTCTCGAAATTCTCCGTGCAGGGCTGAATCGTGCTCGACAGGCACGCCGCCTTGGAGAACCACCGGTTGTAGCGCACCACGGCGTAGAGGCTCATCAGCCCGCCCATACTCGAGCCGCCGATAGCCGTGCACTCGCGCCAGGGCATCGTGCGGTATTCCCGGTCGATCATCGGCTTGAGCTCGTCGATCATCCAGCGGATGGTCGCATCGCCCGTGCCGCGGATCTCGCCCAGAAAGCCCTTGGTGAAGTGATACGGGCAGTACTCCACCAGCCGGTTTGTGCCCTCGTGGCTGCACTCCACGCCGACGACGATCATCGGCTTTTCCCAGCCCTGCAAAAACTCCAGCAGACCCCAGCTCTTGCCGTAGGTCGCGTCCTCATTATAAAAAAGATTGTGCCCGTCAAAGAAATACATGACCGGGTAGCGCTCGTTCGTAGCGTCATAGCCCTCCGGCAGCCAGATGTGCAGCGTGCGCGTCTGATTGGCGGGGGTAAAGCAAACGTCTCTCTTGATCGTCATTGGTTCGTCTCTCCGTTTCTGTCGCTCCTCCCCGCAGCCTTCGCGCGGGGGCAATCCTGATTATATCGCGTGATGCAGAAAATGTAAACCGGCTTTCCCGCTCCGCCCAATGGAATCAGACCAACGCTGCCGCAGCCAGCACGCCCGCGGCATAGGCCAGCAGCGCGGCAGGGACGGCATAGCGCCCGCTCCCCGCCTTCGCCTCGCCCAGATACAGCGCGCCAGTGAAGAAAACCGTCTCGCTCGCCCCGCAGATGACGCACGCCAGACGCCCCGCCCGGCTGTCCGCCCCCACCGTGAGCAGCACATCGCGTGCCGCCGCCATCGCCGCCGAGCCAGACAGCGGCCGCAGCAGCACCACGCCCGCCGTCTCGCGCGGCAGGCCGGCGGCAGAAAGCAGCGGCGAGAGCAACGCCGTCAGCGCGTCGGTCAGCCCGGTCTGCCGCCAGAGCGCCGTCACCGTGAGGATAGCGGCGAGATACGGGCACATGCCCGCCAGCGTGCGCAGCCCCTCCTGCGCGCCGCGCACAAACGCTGCATAGACATCCATGCGGGCGCGCAGCCCCAGCAGCACGCAGAGCACCGCCAGCGCGGGCAGCAGCAGCGCACTCATGCCGTCCCTCCCCGTCTGCGCGCCCATGCCGCGAACAGGCGGCACGCCAGGATGCCCGCCGCCGTGGACACTGCCGTCGCCAGCAGCGTGGGCAGCACGATATCTGCGGGGCTTGCGGAGCCCGCCTGCGCGCGCAGCGCGATCATCGATGTGGGCAGAAGCTGTACGCTCGACGTGTTGACGACCAGAAACAGGATCATCGCATCGCTGACCGGCGCGCCCTCTCCCCGCGCCTGCGCCATCGTGCGCATGGCCGATATGCCTGCCGGGGTCGCCGCTCCGCCCACGCCCAGCATGTTGGCAGACAGGTTCAGGCAGATGTCCTCCAGCGCGCGCTCCTCGCCCGGCGCAAAGGGAAACATGCGCGAAAGCGGCGCACGCAGCGCCCGGGCCAGCGCACCGGCTGCACCGCTCTCGCGCAGCACACCCATCAGACCGCCGAAGAAGGCATACGCCCCCGCCAGCGACAGGCACAGCGTCACCGCCTCACCCGCGCCAGAGAGCAGCGCCTGCTGCGCAAGCTCCGCACGCCCGCTCACCGCTGCATAAACCACGCCCGCCAGCAGCATGATGCAGAAAACCACGTTCATCCCATCACCCGGTTGAGGGTATGTAAGGCAAAAGCAAAAAAGACGGCGCTGCCCTGCGCCGCCTCAGATCGTCTTTTCGGGCATACCTGCCATTCTCGCTACACAGGCTGCCTCATTCAATCATCATCGCATCCCCGAAGCTGAAAAACCGATACCGCTCCCTGACCGCCGTCTCATACACGCGCAGCGCGTTTTCCCGTCCCATCAGCGCGGAAACCAGCATCAGCAGCGTGCTCTGCGGCAGGTGGAAATTGGTGATGAGCGCGTCCACGGCCTTGATTTTCACGCCCGGCGTGATGAAGATCTGCGTAAATCCGCTGCCGGGGTGCACCACGCCGTCGTCGGTAGCCACAGTTTCCAGCGTGCGCACGCTCGTCGTACCCACGCAGACGATGCGCCCGCCGCGCCTGCGCGCCGCGTTGATGGCCTTGGCCTGCTCCGGCGTGACCTCGTAATACTCGCTGTGCATGTGATGGTCGGCCACGTCGTCCTCCTTGACCGGGCGGAACGTGCCCAGCCCTACATGCAGCAGCACGGGCACGATGTCCACGCCCTTAGCGCGGATGCGGTCGAGCAGCTCGGGCGTAAAGTGCAGGCCCGCCGTCGGCGCGGCGGCGCTGCCGTCCACCTTGGCATAGACGGTCTGGTAGCGCGTGCCGTCCTCCAGCTTCTCGTGGATGTACGGCGGCAGCGGCATCTGCCCGAGGCGGTCAAGCACATCCTCGAACACACCCTCATAGGCAAAGCGCACCGTGCGCCCGCCGTCCTCGCTGACGGAGAGCACCTCGGCAATCAGCTCCCCGTCGCCAAAGACGAAGCGCGCGCCGGGCTTGGCCTTCCTGCCGGGCTTTAAGATGACCTCCCAGTCCGTCAGGTTGAGCCTGCGCAGCAGCAGGAACTCAATCGCGCCGCCCGTGCCCTCCTTCACGCCGTACAGCCGCGCGGGGATAACGCGCGTCTGGTTGACGACCAGCACGTCGCCGGGGTTGAGGTAATCGATCACATCGCGGAAGATCCGGTGCTCGATCTCCCCGCTGTCGCGGTGGTAGACCAGCAGGCGGCTGCTGTCCCGCGGCTGCGCGGGGGTCTGCGCAATCAGCTCCTCCGGCAGCTCATAGTTAAAATCAGACGTCTTCATACTCGTCCTGTCTTCTCCTCTTGCATTCCGCTCAGTCCAGCAGCGAGGTCTGCCCGTCCGGGCGCGTCACCGTGCGCGCCTCCTGCGGCATGGGAATGTGCATGTGGTCGTAGGCTGCCTGCGTGCAGATGCGTCCGCGCGGCGTGCGCATGATGAAGCCCAGCTGCATCAGGTACGGCTCGTACACATCCTCGATCGTCACCGCATCCTCGCCCGTCGTCGCCGCGAGCGTATCCAGCCCGACCGGGCGGCCGCCGAATTTCGTCATCATCGTCGTCAGGATGGCGCGGTCCACGCGGTCAAGCCCCAGCTCGTCCACGTCCAGCAGCGTCAGCGCCTCGCGCGCAAGCTGGCAGGTAATCACGCCGTCGCCGCGCACCTGCGCATAGTCGCGCACGCGTTTGAGCCAACGGTTGACGATACGCGGGGTGCCGCGGCTGCGGCGCGCGATCTCGCGCACGCCCTCCTCGTCCGCCCGGATGTCC
>JALFHA010000168.1 GCA_022776785.1 Clostridiales bacterium
CGCCTCCAGCGGCCGACGCTGGTCATCGCGCACAACAAGACGCTCGCCGCGCAGCTGTGCTCGGAGTTCCGTGAGTTCTTCCCGGACAGCGCGGTGGAGTACTTTGTTTCCTATTATGATTACTACCAGCCGGAGGCGTACATCGCCTCCACGGACACCTACATTGAGAAGGACTCCTCCGTCAACGAGGAGATCGAGCGCCTGCGCCACAGCGCCACGGCGGCGCTGCGCGAGCGGCGGGACGTCATCGTCGTCGCTTCGGTGTCGTGCATCTACTCGATGGGCGACCCGAGCGAATACGAGGGCATGATGCTCTCGCTGCGCCCCGGCATGGAGCTGGACCGCGACGAGCTGGCCCGCCGCCTCGTCGAAATCCAGTATGACCGCAGCGACATCGAGTTTGAGCGCGGCACGTTCCGCGTGCGCGGCGACGTGGTGGAGATCTTCCCCGCCGGATACGAGAAGAGCGCCATCCGCGTGGAGTTCTTCGGGGATGAGATCGACCGCATCTCCTCCATCGACGTGGTGAGCGGCCACACGCAGATGGTGCTCGCGCACGTCGCCATCTACCCTGCCACGCACTACGCCACCCCGCGGGACGTCATCGACCGCGCCATCGGGAACATCGAGCACGATCTCGACGAGCGCGTAGCGCAGTTCCGCGCCGAGGGCAGCCTGCTCGAGGCGCAGCGCATCACCCAGCGCACGAATTACGACATCGAAATGCTGCGCGAGCTGGGCTACTGCACGGGCATCGAGAACTACTCCCGCTACTTCGACGGCAGAAAGCCCGGCGACGCGCCGTACACGCTGCTCGATTACTTCCCAAAGGACTTCATCGTCTTCGTGGATGAGAGCCACGTCACCCTGCCGCAGATTCGCGCGATGTACAACGGCGACCGCGCCCGCAAGGAGGCGCTCGTCTCCTACGGCTTCAGGCTGCCCAGCGCCTTTGACAACCGCCCGCTCAAGTTCGACGAGTTTGAGGCGCGCGTGGGGCAGCTCATCTGCGTCAGCGCCACGCCCGGCCCCTACGAGATGGGGCGCACGACGCAGGTCGTCGAGCAGATCATCCGCCCGACGGGCCTGCTCGACCCGGAGATCGACGTGCGCCCGGCGACCGGGCAGGTGGACGACCTCTATGCCGAGATCCAGCGCGTCACTGCCGAGGGCTTCCGCGTGCTGGTGACGACGCTGACCAAGAAGATGGCCGAGAGCCTGACCGAGTACCTCACCGAGATGAAGGTGCGCGTGCGCTACCTGCACTCCGACGTGCAGACGATGGAGCGGCAGGAGATCATCCGCGATCTGCGCCTGGGGCGCTTCGACGTGCTGGTGGGCATCAACCTGCTGCGCGAGGGCCTCGACCTGCCGGAGGTGGCGCTGGTGGCCATCCTCGACGCGGACAAGGAGGGCTTTCTGCGCAGCGAGGTCAGCATGATTCAGACCATCGGCCGCGCGGCGCGCAACGCGAAGGGGCGCGTCATCATGTACGCGGACAAGATGACCGAGAGCATGAATAAGGCCATCTTTGAGACGCAGCGCCGCCGCCAGCTTCAGCAGGCGTTCAACGAGGCGCACGGCATCACGCCGACGACGGTGATGAAGTCCGTGCGCGATCTGCTGGAGATCGGCCGCGCCCCGGACGAGGGCGACAAGCGCCGCGACAGGCAGCGCAGGGAGATGCTCACCGAGGACGAGCTGCACCTGCTCATCTGCTCCACGGAGGAGAAGATGCTTCAGGCCGCGGCAAACCTCGACTTTGAGCTAGCTGCCAAGCTGCGCGACAAGCTCTTTTCCCTCCAGGGCAAAACCCCGGAGGAGGTGCAGGGCGAGGTCATCCCCGCCCCGCAGAGAAAGCGCCGCCAGCGGCGCGGCAGGACGCTCAAGGCGTGAACGAACACAAAGGAGGCAATCACATAGAATTCGTCAAGCACTACATGGCCGACGACGGCCTGCGCGCCGCGCTCAACGCGCTCACGCGCCAAACCTTCGGCTTCGACTTTGAAAAATGGTATGCCGACGGCGGCTGGGAGGGAGACTACCTGCCGTATTCGCTGATGGAGGGCGGGCGAATGCTCGCCAACGTCTCCGCGAACCGGATGCGCTTTTTGCAAAACGGGCAGGAGCGCCGCTACATCCAACTCGGCACGGTGATGACCGACAAGGCGTACCGCCGCCGCGGGCTGGCCGCGCAGCTCATGCGCGCGGCGATGGACGACCTGCGCGGCGAGTGCGACGGCTTCTACCTGTTCGGCGACCTCAGCGCGCTGGGCTTCTACGATAAGCTGGGCTTTTCTCGCATCGCGGAGACACGCTATGCGCTGCGCGAGGACGCACGGCAAGCCGCGCTTGCACAGGCTGCGCAGCGCAAGCGTGCAGAGCTGTTCCTTCCGGTGGACCGGACGGATGAGGCTGTCGCCGCGCGCTACCGGCAGGCGCTCGCCGCGGGCGTGCCCTATGCCGCGCTGGAGCACGTCAACCGCCGCTCCCTGCATCTGTTCTACACCATGAGCATGAAGACCGTGCGCTACTGCGCGGAGCTTGACGCCTTCTGCGTGCTCGCGCGCGAGGACGGGCAAGCCGTGCTGCAAAGCGTGCTGTGCGCGCTCCGCCTGCCGCTTGCGGACATCCTCTCGCGCATCGATGAGCCGGTTGCGGCGCTGGGCTTCGCGCCCGAGGCGTCGGACGCGGCGCTCTTTGACGCGCAGCCGTGGGACGGCGGCGAGGATTACCGCCTGTTCGTCCTCGGCGACAGCCTGCGCGAGGTGCAGGTGCAGGGGCTTTGCTTCCCGGCGCTGTCGCACGCGTGAGCGGGCTTCGCGCCCATTATTCCAGCTTTTTCAGAAAACAGATTCATCCCATAAAGGAGCCTCCCATGCAGGACAACATCGTCATCCGCGGCGCACGCCAGAACAACCTCAAGAACATCGATCTGACGCTGCCGCGCAACAAGCTCATCGTCTTTACCGGCCTGTCTGGCTGCGGCAAGTCCTCCCTCGCGTTTGACACGCTCTACGCCGAGGGACAGCGCCGCTACGTCGAGTCGCTCTCCTCCTACGCCCGGCAGTTCCTCGGGCAGATGGAGAAGCCCGACGTGGATGCGATTGACGGCCTCTCCCCCGCGATCTCCATCGACCAGAAGACGACGAGCAAGAATCC
>JALFHA010000174.1 GCA_022776785.1 Clostridiales bacterium
CAGGTTTGGGCGGCAGCCCAATGTTCCCTTATTGTTCAAAAGAAAAAGCAGTTTCAGAGCAGGATGCGAAGCATCCTACGATTGAAACGGGGCTGATTCTGCAAAGCTAGATTTTAGCCGCAAAATAGTATTACAGAACAATAAAGAAAAGGTGAAAGAAATGGGCGCCGTCGTTCGTCTTTCCTGTAGAGGAAAAAACAGGGAGGGGCGAATGCAGATGAAACGCTTGGCGGGATTCCTTCTGATGCTCATGCTGCTGGCGGCGTCCGGGTTTTGCGAGACGGCTCTGCCGCAGGAGGTCGTCGATTTGTGCGCGTCTGCGCATCCGGGCAGCAAAATCGCGGCGCAGAGCGGCTGGGGCGACGCGTCGCGCGGGCAGTTTGCGCTGGCGCTGCGCACGGGCGAGGGCTATACCCTGTGCATCGCGGAGAAGGGGGAGGGCGATGCGGCCTATGCGCTGACGGTGGATAACGAAGAAGCGCTTCCGAACGGCGAGCCGCCGAGCCTGCTCATCGACACCGGCGGGGACAGCCTGTTCATCCGCTGTGACGAGAGTGAGACAGAGCAGATTTCGCTGCACAGCGTCAGGCAGGACGGCGTTTGGGGGCCGGTGGACATCGTCTATCGTGACACGAGCCACCCGGAATATGATGTGGAGCGGTATGTCGGCCTCTTGAACGGCTGTCTGTGCATTTCGACACAGGGTTGGGACAAGAATGAAAATCCGCTTTCTGAGCCGGAGAGCCTGATGCCCGTGCCGGTCAGTGAAGCCTATGTGGAGAGCCTGCGGCTGGGCGCGTTTGACTTTGATAGCATCAACCCGTATACGATGCAGGTACGTGCCGCGCCGGGGCTGTGCGCCGGGCTGCTGGAGGCGGGCGAAACGCTTGCACAGGTCGATGTGCAGCGCGACTGCCTGCTGATGCTGGCGGACCGGGAGGACGGCACGCGCTATATCCGCATCGCCGAGCACACCGGCGGCGTGCGGCAGACCGGGCCTGTGCCGCAGGGTGCGTATATGGACACGTTCCACATGTGGGACGGGAGGCTCTTTCTTGGTGTGGACGACAACTTCTTCAATTTCTCCCGCGCCCACGATGGCGGCTGGTATCTGAAAAGCATACAGGGGCAGGAGCTGGTGAGCATCAGCCCGATTGGCATCGGGGACCCGGAGGGACCCGTTTCCACGATGCGCAACGACGGCATGTACTATGGCAGGCACCCGTGGAGCGGAGAGCTTGCGCAGCTCGACCTGCTCAGCCTGCCCGCGACCTATGAGGAAGCGGCGGCGCAGCTGGATACCTCCTGCTATGCGTTTGTCAGCAACCCGAACCCCGCGGACAGGCTGCACCTGCGCGCAGAGCCGAAGAAGGGCGCGGCGTCGCTGGGCAAATTCTACAACCGAACGCCGGTGCTGGTGCTCTCCGTGGAGGGAGATTGGGCGCATGTGGCCGTCGGCGGGGAGCGCGGCCTCGAGGGCTACATGATGACGAAATACCTCGTGATGGGCGGGGACAGCCAGCAGGTTGCCAGCGCATTTGAGCAGCTTTTTATGCTTGAGGGAATGGAGAGCGTGACGCTGCTTAACGCGCCGGATGCGGCCCGCGCAGAAGCCATCTGCGAGCTGAGGCAGGTGGACGCCTATTTCATCATCGGCGTGGTCGGGGAGGACTGGCTGGTGCTGATGACGTGGGACGGCACGGTCGGCTATGCGCCGCGGGAGCTGTTCTGGGAGGGCAACGGCTGAATGAGGGGCGCGCAGAATCGCGCTGCCCCCCTTTTCTTTTTGGCCGATTTGGAGTACAATATGATAATCGGAACGTATGGACTGACGCAGAACAGGAGTGTGAAGATGCTGCTGGAGATTGGCAAGGCGAAGGTCGAGGTGACGCAAAGCGGCAGCGGCGCGCGCGCGTGCCTGCTGCTGCACGGCTGGGGCTGCTCCGCACAGATGATGGAGAACGTGCGCGGTGCGCTCGACGGGCAGATGCGCGTGGCGGCCATCGATTTCCCCGGCCATGGCAAAAACGGCAAAAGCGCGCCGCCGCCCGAGCCGTGGGGCGTGCCGGAATACATGGAGATGACGGCGGAGGTCATTCGCAGGCTTTCGCTTGCTCCCTGCGACATCGTCGCCCATTCCTTCGGCGCGCGCGTGGCGATCCTGCTGGCGGCGGAGCACCCGGAGCTGGTGGGGCGCATGGTGCTCACCGGCGCGGCTGGCATCAAAAAGCCGCAGAGCGAGCGCGCGACGGCAAAGCAGACGCTCTACAAGGGCCTCAGGGGCGCGGTCAACCTGGCCGAAAAGACGCATCTGTTCGGCTCGCTGCCCGAGCGCGGACGTGAGGCGCTGGTGCAGCGCTTTGGCTCGAGCGATTACCGTGCGCTCTCGCCGGAGATGCGCAAGACGTTCGTGAAGGTGATTTCGCTCGACCTGACCGACAGACTGGATCAAATCAAGGCGCCGACGCTCCTGTACTGGGGCGCTCAGGATACCGAGACGCCGCTGTGGATGGGGCAGCTGATGAGCGAGCGGATTCCCGACGCGGGGCTGGTCGTCGAGCCGGGCGCGGGGCACTTCGCCTATCTGGAGCACAGCGCGCGGTTTCTGCGCATCCTGCACAGTTTTCTGCTGGAGGGGAGAGAATGAGCATCATGCTGTTCGTGATTTCGGCGGCAGTGCTGGCAGCCTGCTGCATCGCCGGCGGCTGGCGGCTTCTGCATTACTTCCAGCTCGAGAGCTATCAGCTTCCGGGCTACGCGCGCAGCCTGCGCCGCAACGCGCGGCGCGCCGTGCTGCCCTGCGTGGCGATGGCTGCTGCGGGCGTGGTGCTGCTGGCGCTGAGTGCGCCCGCGTGGGCGGCGCTGCTGGCGGAGGGCGCAATGGCCGCGCTGCTTTGGCGGCGTGCGAAGCATGAAAAGGCCAAAAAGCCCTTCGTGCTCACCGAGCGCGTCAAGCGGCTCATCGCTGTGCACGCAGGCGTGGCGCTGGTGCTGGAGATCGCCGCGCTGGCCGTCTCGCCCATGCTGGGCTTCCTGCTGCCTGCGCTGGAGCCGCTGCTGCTGGCGCTCTCCGCCGTGATCGCCCAGCCGATAGAGACGCACATCAACAACCAGTTTCTCGACGATGCGCGCCGCAGGCTCGACGCGCAGCCGGGGCTGATCCGCATCGGCATCACCGGCAGCTACGGCAAGACGAGCACCAAATTCCTGCTGCGCGACATGCTCTCCGTCAAATACAACGTGCTGGCGACGCCCTCGAGCTTCAACACGCCCATGGGCGTGACGCGGGTCATCCGCGAGCAGCTTACGCCCGCGCATCAGGTGTTTATCGCCGAGATGGGCGCGCGCCATGTGGGCGACATCCGCGAGCTGGTGGAGCTGGTGCATCCGACCGTCGGCCTGATTACGTCGGTCGGCCCGCAGCATCTGGACACCTTCGGCACGGTGGAGCGCGTGCGCGATACGAAATACGAGCTGATGGAGGGCCTGCCGCAGGACGGCATCGCCGTCTTCGCCCGCGACGGCGCGATGTGCGACGAGCTGTATGCCCGCTGTCCGCTCGCCGCAAAATATCAGCCGGGCGATCTGATGGACGCCGAGGGCATCGAGGCCGGGCCGTGGGGCACGCGCTTCACGCTGCGCGACAAGCAGACCGGCGAGAGCCGGGAGATCCGCACCCGCCTGCTGGGCGAGCACTCCATCGCCAACCTGCTGCTGTGCTGCACGGCAGCCCGCGCGCTGGGGCTGACGCTTGAGGAAATCGCGGCGGGCGCAGCGCGCTGCCAGCCGGTGGAGCACAGGCTCCAGCTCATTTCCGGCGCGGGCGGCGTGAGCATCATCGACGATGCCTTCAACGCCAATCCCGTTGGCGCGCGCGCCGCGCTGCGGGTTTTGAAGGACTTCCCCGGGCGGCGCAT
>JALFHA010000225.1 GCA_022776785.1 Clostridiales bacterium
TTGAGGGATGAAATCCCTCAAGCAGGTTTGGGCGGCAGCCCAATGTTCCCTTATTGTTCAAAAGAAAAAGCAGTTTCAGAGCAGGATGCGAAGCATCCTACGATTGAAACGGGGCTGATTCTGCAAAGCTAGATTTTAGCCTCAAAATAGTATTACACCCGCTTGAGCGACTCATAGTACGGGTCGCCTGCGAATTCGCGCTCCGCGGGGCGCTCGCCGCCCAGCGCGTCGATGGCACTGGAGATTTCCACAAAGTCGAGATAATTGATCTCCTGATCGGCGGCGGCCTCGATGAGCGTCGGCAGCGCACGGGGATCGCCCAGCTTCGCCAGATACGACGCAAACAGCGCGCGCCGATCCTGCTCGTGCGCAAAGCGCTCCATCAGCAGCTCATAGATGCGCTCGTCGCCGGGATAGTTGCTCAGAATGTCGGCAAACACGTCGCGCGCAGCCTGCGTCGCGCCGGGCAGCGCGTCAAGAATCGGTTCGACGACGGCCTCGCCCATCGAGATGAGCATCTCGGCGCACAGATCGCACAGGTCGGCGCGCCCGTCGTCCGGCTCCAGCGCGGCAATCCAGCCGATGTAGCGGCGCATGGGCCTCTCGCTCTCCATTTCGCCCAGGAGAGACACGGCGGTCATGCGCATCTCGTCGGTCGCGTCCTCGCGCTCCAGCAGCGCCAGCAGCGCATCCTCCGCCGCGCCGCCAAGCTCCGTGATGCGCTCGAGCAGCACGTCCGGCACAGGCACGCCCTTTTCCATATACTCGCAAAGCCATGCGACCAGCTCGCCTGCGTCGTCGAACTGCCCGAAATACGCCCCCGGCGCGGCGCCGTCCAGCCACGCGGCGGGCTTGTTCAGAAACTCCTCATAGACGCCGGGCATCATGTCCTCGATGACGTCCATGTTATTCTTGTACTTGTCGCCGTTTTTCCTGACCCATTCGGCGGTATAGCGCTGAAACTGCCTGTCAAAGTCGATGCAATTCATATCGGTCACTCCGTTTCCTGATCGTGTTCCTCTGTTTTCGTTTTCCGTTCATCCTGTATCACGCGCTGCTTTTGTGCCGCTGCCCGGCGAATGCGCCGCGCATAGAGCCTGCACAGCCGAGCGCTCACGCCGTTTCTGTGCGCAATAATCTGCGCGTTCACCTGCCGTCCGCAGTTTTCGTGATAGAGAAGCTCCAGCGCCGAGGCGCAGGCCGAGGCCCTCCGGCTGCCCTTCGGCGCGCCCTCCTGCTCGAGGTAAGCCAGCCACAGCGGCAGAATCGCCTGCGCCGCATCGGGATAATCCCCCGTCAGCGCATCGGACGCGCGCTGCACGATCTCCTGCCCGGCCTGCACGCCCTCCGCAGAGGATACGCCGCCCGCGGCGAGCCGCACCAGCCGCCCGTCAAAGTCCACGTCGTCGTGGCTGAAGCCGTCCTTCGCCGTCAGCTCGGTGAGCACGGCGCACTTGAAGCTATCCGGAAGCTGCGGGTCGGTCAGCGCGTCGCGCAGCACCCCGCGCGAGCGCTCGGTGTCCATTGCGCCCATCACCAGCAGCGCGATGACGGCGGTCTGCTCCCCGGCGACCGGCGAGCGGAATGCCCACGCGCTCAGGCGGCAGAGCTCCTCCGCCTGCTCCTCGTCCCACTGGCCGCTCTGGCCCGCATAGAGCGCCGCAATCAGCGTCATCGCGCGGGAGGCGGCCTCCTGCCGCGTCACATCAGGCCCGAGGGCGAGCCGCTCCTCGGGCCTCTCTCCCTCGCGCGCCATGCGGTAATAGGCACGGCAAACCGTGTCCTCCGGGGTCAGCACGCACAGCCTGCCCAGCAGGCGCGCGGCCTCCTCGCAGCGGCCGAGGTTCATCAGCGCCATCGCGCGCAGCATCATGCCCCGCGTGCTGTACGGCTCCATGCCCAGCAGCCGCCGGGTCAGCCGCAGCGTCATGGCGTCGTCGCCGCTCTTGGCGCTCTCCATCGCCGCGCCGAGCAGATCGTCCGGCGAGGCGCAACGCAGCTCGCACAGCGCCATCGCGCGCTTCGCGCCGCGCGGATCGCCCGCCGCCATGCAGGCATCCGCCAGCACGCACAGCGTCTGTATACGCGAGGGTGCCATGGCGTGCGCCTGCCTTGCGCAGCGCACGGCTTCCCCGCTCTGTCCGGCCATCAGGTGGCAGCAGGCCAGCAGCGTGTAGCCCTGCGCCGTCTCGTGCAGCGCCAGCGAATGGCGCAGCGTGCGCATCGCCGCCGCCGTCTTGCCCGCGGACAGCCGCTCCACAGCCCGGCGCTCCAGCGCGCGTGCGCGGCCCTTTGGCCCCGTCGGAAACGGCCTTTCCAGCTCGTCGCGCAGCTGCCGCCCCAGCAGCAGCGTTGCCTCCTGCGGAATCTCTGTGCTGCCCACCTGGATGAACCGCTCAAAGTACGACTGTGCCCGCTTCAAATCCGCCCGCTGCGCGCTGGAAAGCGCGAGCTGAAAGTACGCCTCCCCGCAGCGTGCGCCGCCCATGCGGGCCACGCGCAGGTAGGCGCGGTCGGCTGCCTCCTCGCAGCCCATCTCGTCATAGACGCGGGCGAGCTCCGCCTCCACGTCCTCATGCTCACCGAACTGCGCCTTCGCGCGGGTCAGCAGCGTCATCGCCTCGTCATAGCGCCCGGCGCGGCGATGGCGGGCAGCGCGCCCGACGAGGTACTCCCGCGTCTGCTCAAGCGAAACCACGTTGCTCATGCCAGCCCTCCTTCAAGCGCCTGTTCAGCGGTTTGGTTTATTTCTGCGCCTGCTCAAGCAGGCTCGTCAGCTCATCGCCGGTGAAGGCATACTGTTTGCGGCAGAAGTGGCAGCTCACCTCGCAGCCGTGCTGCTTTTCGATCATGTCGCGCAGCTCGTCGGCGCCCATAGAGAGCAGCACGCGCTCGATCATCTCCCGCGAGCAGTCGCAGCGCAGCTCCAGAGGACATTCCTCCAGAATCTCGGGTTCCAGCCCGCGGAAGCAGCCCTCGACGATCTCCTCAAGCGTCATCTCGCGCAGCATCTGCGAGATGGCGGAGAACAGCTCCGCGCGAATCTCCAGCGCGTCGAGCAGCTCCTCCGAGCAGCCGGGCATCGCCTGAATGAGCACACCACCGGCGGAGAGCACATCCTCGCCCACCAGCGTGCCCAGCGCGCACAGCGACGGCGTCTGCTCCGATTCGAGGTAGTACATGGCAAAATCCTCCGCCACCTCGCCGGAGACAAGGTTCACCCGGCCGATATAGGGCTCGCCATAGCCAAAGCTGCGCATCACCGTCAGCTGTCCATCCTTGCCCAGCGCGCCGCCCACGTCGAGCTTGCCGTTCTTCTTGAGCGGCAGCTCCACCTCCGGGTGCTCGATGGTTACCTTGACCCTGCCGTCCGGCCCGGCCACGGCGCACAACGGGCCCGCCGGGCCGCCGCCGTTGATCGTCACGGTCAGCCGGTCGCCGTCGCTCTTGAGGTTTGCGCCCATGATCGCCGCCCCGGCGAGCATCCGCCCCATCGCCGCCGTGCAGGTGTTGCTGGCATTGTGGATTTCGCGCGCCTGCTGCGCCATCAGCGCCGTATCGCACAGGAACACGCGCGCCTGCCCGCCCTTCAAGGTCAGCCTTAGCAGCCGCGAGGGCCTGTACTGCGTCTGTGTATCGTTTCTCTCCATCGGATTTTCCTCCTGTCAAAGCACGGGCTTCCTCGCCGCGCAGTGGAGCCTCATGTCGTCCTCGCGCGGCGCGTCCATGCGCATCTCTCCCGTAAAGCTCACGTTTTCAAAGCCGGCCTCCGCAAGCCACGCGCGCAGCTCATCGACGCCGTGCGCACGCTGCCTGTGCGTCTCGCGGAACCGGCGATAGCGGCCGTCCTCCTCGCGCACGAAGAACGTCACATCCATCGTGATGACGTGCGTCTGCCGACAGA
>JALFHA010000252.1 GCA_022776785.1 Clostridiales bacterium
CAGAATGACGCCCAGTATGATCGCCAGCGATGCCGCGCCCAGACCCAGCCGTGCCGAGTAGGAGAAGCCGCCCATGATGAGGTCGATCACCGTTGAGCCGACCCACTTGGTGGACAGGCCGAAGTCACCGTGCAGGATGCCCTTGATGTAGTTGAAGAACTGGACGGGCAGCGGCTTGTCGAAGCCGTACTTGGCCTCCAGCGCCGCGATGGTCGCGTCGGACTTCGCCTTTTCAGAGCTGAACGGGCTGGCCGGAATGGCGTGCATCACGAAAAAGGTAATGGCGATGACCAGAAAGATGGTCAGAATCGCCATCAGGAAGCGCTTGAGGACATAGGATGCAAACTTGGAATTCATGCGCACCTCCGCGTTGGCGTCACCGGCACGCAGGGAGCCGGCAAAAATGATATACGCCTATTGTACGGCAACTGCAACTAAAAATCAAGCTGTTTTCATAGACAAATGCTTTCTTTTTTGTCAAAGTGCCGCTTTACCTTGATTTTGTTTGGGTTTTCGCGGTTTTTCTTTATAAACAAAAAATGCGGAGGAGTCAATTCCGCATTTTTCGCATGTTCATCTTTCAAATCAGGGTTTTGGCGTCTCTCCCTGTGCCTGCCTGAGCGCCCGCGCGCCCAGCAGCAGCGCGCCCGTCACGCCGGAATTGACCCCCAGCGCGGGCGGCACAATATAGGAAGCGATGCCCTCCGGCGTGATTTTTTCCGAGGCCACATAGCCGCCCAGCAGCTCGAGCGTGCGCTCCCGGATGCGCGGGAAGAGGTGCGCCTGCTGCATCACGCCGCCGCCAAGCACGATGATCTCCGGTGAGACGGTCACAATCATGTTGGCGCACATCTGCGCCAGGTACGCGGCCTCCAGCTCCCATGCGGGGTGATCCTGCGTCATCAGCTTGGCGGAAAGACCCCAGCGCTTCTCAATCGCCGGGCCGCTCGCCAGCCCCTCCAGGCAGTGCCGGTGGAACGGACACATGCCGTCGGGCATGGGGTCGCCCTCCTGCGGGGCGAGCAGCATGTGCCCCAGCTCCGGGTGCACCAGCCCGTGCACCGGCTCGCCGCCGATGATGAGGCCGCCGCCGATGCCCGTGCCCACCGTCACGTACAGAAGGCTCGACAGCCCCTTGCCCGCGCCCATCTGGTATTCCGCCAGGGCGGCGGCGTTGACGTCCGTGTCGATGGCAGCGGGCACGCCGAGCCTGTCCTCAAGCTCGCGCAGCAGCGGATAGCCCTGCCACCCGAGCTTGGGCGAGAGCGTGATGCTGCCGTAGCCCGGGGAATCCGGGTTCAGGTCGAGCGGCCCGAAGGAGCCGATGCCCAGCGCATCCACGTTGAACTTGCTGATGAAATCGACAATCTGCGGCACCGTGACCTCAGGCGAGGCCGTGGGAAAGCTGGCCCGCTGCAGAACGCTGCCCTGCGGGCTCCCAATCGAGCAGACCATCTTGGTTCCGCCGGCCTCCAGCGCACCGATGAACATATCCATCCCCTCCTCCGGCCATGCCGGGATAATTCCGCGCGCGCACGCGCATCCTACGCGCGGCGCGCCCCTGCGTTCATCATACCCCGCGGACGCACCCGTGTCAAATCTTTTTTGTGTGGAGTCGGTCCACGCAGTCAGGAGGCAACATGCCCGCTAAAGCCCACGCGCTGCTTGAGGAGGACGTGCGCGCGCTCACCCTGCGCCTTGCGCTGCCCGGCCTGCTGGCGATGACCGCCACCGGCGCGGGCACGCTGCTGGACGCGCTCATGCTCAGCCGCATGGGCGGGGCGCAGACGGCCGCCGCCGCTGTGGGCTTTCCGCTGCTGACGCTGTTTCAGACCATCGGCTTCACGCTGGGCATGGGCGCGGGCTGCACCGTCAGCCAGGCCATCGGCCGCGGGGACGAGGACACGCCCCGCCGCTCCGCCGCGCTGGCGCTGCTGCTGGCGCTGGCCGTCAGCCTGCCGCTGAGCGCGCTGGGGCTGGCGTTCATAAGGCCGCTCGTGCGCCTGCTGGGCGCGCCGCCCGCGCTGGAGACGGAGGCCGTCCGCTATGCGCGCGCGCTGCTGCTGTGCGGCCCGCCGCTGTGCGCAAGCCTCGTGCTGGGCAGCCTGCTGCGCGCCCGGGGCCGCCTGCGCAGCTATGCCGCCGCCCATGCGCTGGGCGCGGCTCTCGGCGCGGCGATGGAAGCGCTGCTCGTGCTGCGCATGGGGCTGGGCATCGGCGCGGTCGGCGCGGCGATGCTCGCCCGCGAGGGGCTGACGCTGCTGCTGCTCGCGCGCGCCATGCGCGGCGCGCTCCCCGGCACTCCGGTCAGGCTGTTTTCCAAAAAACAAAATAGCGGGCAGCAGCCGCTCCCGCTTCTAACCCGCTCTGCGCCTTCCGCGCCTTTTCCTGCCAGGCTGACCGCGGCGCAATCTCCCACAGCTCAAAGCAGCAGCCGGCGCCTGCTCCCCCTGCTGGCCGAGCTGACGCGCTACGGCCTGCCCACGCTGCTGCGGCAGGGGCTCATGAGCGTCAGCTCCGCGCTGCTCAGCCGCACGGCGGCGGCCTTCGGCGAGGCGGCGCTGGGCGGCATGGGGCTGGCCGTGCGCGCGCTGGCGCTGATCTCCTCGGCCATCATCGGCTTCGGGCAGGGCTTTCAGCCCGTCTGCGGCGCGAACGCCGGGGCGGG
>JALFHA010000267.1 GCA_022776785.1 Clostridiales bacterium
ACCGGCTCAACCGGCGTAACCGGTTCTACCGGCGTGACCGGCTCAACCGGCGTGACCGGCTCAACCGGCGTAACCGGTTCTACCGGCGTGACCGGCTCAACCGGCGTGACCGGTTCAACCGGCGTGACCGGTTCAACCGGCGTGACTGGTTCAACCGGCGCGACCGGCTCAACCGGCGCGACCGGGTTGCTGCCCTGTGTCTCCTTGACCTCCGCGCTCGTCGAATAGAGGCACGCCGGCATATCCATGTAGTCGATTTCAATCTCATAGACGCCTGCAGCCAAATCAGCAAACTGGTAGGTTCGCCCGCAAACGGCGTTCATAACATCCTGACTGCCTACGCAGATACCCAAAAGCCTGTCTCCCTGCGATTTCGTGATCGTCACAGAAATCGTACTTCCGCTCACCTGTACGTCAGCCTCGATGGTCAAATCGTCGTCATCCTTGACGACGCCCGTCGCGGGCTGCTCTGGTGTGATGCTCTGCTCCTGCGGCTGCTCCTCCGTGGGCGCGATGCTCTGCTCCTGCGGCTGCTCCAGTCCAAATACAAACCTGCCGCTGACCTTCACCAGCCTGCCGTCGGTATCACCGTCATAGCGCGCCTTGACATAATAGCTCCCCGAGGCGGCGAGCGGCAGCTCCACCCTTCCGCTGCCCGTCATCGCCGTCCAGGCGACGCGCTCATCCCTGCTGTTATATACGCCCACCGTCATCGGCAGCTTGTCAGCCCCGGAGATGGAAACGCTCACGCCTGTCTGCGTCGTCTCCACCGACAGCGAGAACGCCGCCGCGCTGAACGCCTCGTCGGCCAGCGCCACGCCGATCCCTCCTGCCGCAGGCGCCGCCTGCGCGCACAGCATGGCCGCGCACAGCGCCGCCGCCAGCCTTCGTTTCATTGCAATTCTGCTCATCCGTTTTCCCCTCCAGATCAATTCGCGTGAGAAGCTTCGCTTCATCATATCACTTTTTGAATGGCTATGCAACCTGCATCCCCGTCATGAGCGCTTTTGCCAGCCTTTGAACACATGACGATTGGGGGCTGGTGTTTCTTCCCATCCGGGGCAAATTTTCTTGTTGCTTTTGCTCTCCCCCGCATGTATCATAGAGGAGAAACCGCCCGGCGCGCATCCCGCCGCCGGGCGGCTGCAAAAAAACCTTCAGGAGGGCCTGTCCTATGCTGAATTTTGAGTTCTGTTCCCCGACGAAATTTGTCTTTGGCCGCGGCACGCAGCAACAGGCGGGCCGCCTTGTGCGCGAGGCGGGCGGCACGCGCGCGCTGGTCGTCTACGGCGGCGGCAGCGTGGTGCGCAGCGGCCTGCTTGCGCAGGTGCTCGCCTCGCTGGACGAAGCGGGCGTCGCGCATGTGGAGCTGGGCGGCGTGCGGCCCAATCCGCGCAGCGGTCTGGTCTACGAGGGCATCCGCCTGTGCCGGGAAAACCAGCTCGACTTCCTGCTGGCGGTGGGCGGCGGCTCGTCCATCGACACGGCGAAGGCCATCGCCGACGGCGTGCCCTACGACGGCGATTTCTGGGACTTCTACTGCGGCAAGGCGAAGCTCACGCGCGCTCTGCCGCACGGCTGCGTGCTTACCATCCCGGCGGCGGGCAGCGAGGGCAGCAATTCCTCCGTCATCACGCACGAGGACGGCGACCTCAAGCGCGGGCTCTCCTCCGAGCTGCACCGTCCGCGCTTTGCCATCATGAATCCGGAGCTGACCTTCACACTGCCGCGCTACCAGCTCGCCTGCGGCATCACCGACATGATGGCGCACATCATGGAGCGCTACTTCACCAACACCCCGGACGTCGCGCTGACTGACCGCATGGCCGAGGCGCTGCTGCTCTCCATCATCGAGGCCGCGCCGCGCGCCATGGCGGACAGCACGGATTACGAATCCCACGCCACGCTGATGTGGGCGGGAATGCTGGCGCACAACAACTCCGTGGGTGTAGGCCGCGAGCAGGACTGGGCCAGCCACCACATCGGCCACGAGCTTTCCGCCCGCTATGACTGCGCGCACGGCGCGAGCCTGGCCGTCATCTTTCCCGCGTGGATGAAATATACCTATACTCATGACGTGGCGCGCTTTGTGCGCTTTGCCACGGTGGTCTGGGGCGTTGAGCGGGACGGCCGCAGCGATGAGGAGGTCGCCCTCGCCGGCATCGCGGCGATGGAAGCCTTCTTCACCTCGCTGGGGATGCCGCACACCCTCGCGGATGTCGGCGGCAAGGAGGAGGACATCCCTGCGCTGACCGCAAAGGTTGTAAACGGCAAGACCGGCCACTTCGTCGAGCTGCTGCCGCCGCAGATTGAGGACGTGCTGCACATTGCTGCAAAGGGATAAGCTGCTGCGCGATGGCTCACCGTCAGGCCTCGCTTCGCTCCCTGACTGCTTTGATTGCTTCGCAAATGGGATGCGTTGGGCTGCCGCCCAAACCCGCCAAGGGACTTCGCCCCTTGACCCCTTCTTCGCTCCGCGCCTGTGCCCATGCTTCTGCTATGGGCAAAGAGATTCCCTTATCCAAAGGAGGCCGCCGTCATGGCAGAAACCTTCCGCCCCATCGGGGCGACGACCCTGCTTGCACCCATCCCGGCGGTGCTGCTCTCCTGCCGGGGCACGGAGCCGGGCTTTGAGCGGGCCAACCTCATCACCGTGGCATGGGCGGGCGTCGTCAACACCAGCCCGCCGATGATCTCCGTCTCCATCCGCCCGGAGCGCCATTCGTATGCGCAGATCCGCCAGAGCGGCGCGTTCTGCCTGAACCTTGTCGGGCGCGATTTGTGCCGCGCGGCGGACTATTGCGGCGTAAAGAGCGGACGCGATGTGGACAAGTTCGCCGAGCTCTCGCTGCACGCGCGCGAGCTCGACGGCTTTCCGGCCCCGGCGCTCGAGGAGGCGCCGGCATTTCTGTGCTGCCGGGTGACGCAGGTCATCCCGCTGGGCTCGCACGACCTGTTCCTCTGCCGCGTGGCGGAGGTCTTTGCGCGGGACGAGCTCTTTGACGCGGACGGCTCGCTGCATCTTAACCGCGCGCATCTCGTCGCGTATGCGCACGGGCAGTATATCCCGCTGCGCGAGCGGCCGGAGGGCTTCTTCGGCTACTCCGTCGCGCGGGAGGAGGTCGTACGCCGCAGGCTGGGCGCGCCGAACGGGCAAAGGAAGGCTGCGCAGGGCAAGGCCCGCCCCGCCGGAAAGACGCCGCGCACCGGAAAGGGCCCGCGGCCCAAAGGAGGAAAGCGCCCATGATGCAGGAGCATCTGAATCGCCGTCTGCTGGCGAATCCGCCCAGCGGCATCCGCCGCATCGGGCAGCAGGCGCGGGAAATCCCCGGCTGCATCGCTCTGACCATCGGCGAGCCGGACTTTGACGCGCCCCTGCCCGTGCGGCAGGGGATTTCGGAGGCCATTCTCGCGGGCGAGACGCACTACCCGCCCAACGCGGGCTATCCGGAGCTGCTTGGCGAAATCGCCGCGCACCTGAACGGGCGCTTTCATGCGGACTACGCCGAAAGCGAGATCGTGGCGACGGTCGGCTCCACGGAGGCGCTGGCCTGCGCGCTGCTGGCCGTTTTGAACCCCGGCGACGAGGTGATCGTGCCGACGCCGTGCTTCGGGCTCTACAAGCCGCAGATCGAGCTGGCGGGCGGCGTGTGCGTGCCGATGGACACGACGGCGGACGGCTTTGCCATCACGCCGGAGCGGCTTGATGCGCACATCACGCCGCGCACGCGCGCCGTCGTCTTTGCCTCGCCGAACAACCCGACCGGCGAGGTGCTCAGCGAAGCATCCCTTGCGGCGCTTGCGGATGCGGCGCTGGCGCACGACCTCTTTCTCATCGCCGACAGCGTGTATGACCGCCTCGTCTACGGCCCCATGCCCACGCTGATGGGCCGTCCGGCGCTGCGCGACAGGCTCATCTACGTCGGCGCGCTCTCCAAGACCTACGCGATGACCGGCGTGCGCGTGGGCTACGCCGCGGCGGATGCGCCCGTCATGGCGCAGATGCGCAAGGCGCACAGCTTTCTGGTCGTCAGCGTGCCGGGCTGCATCCAGCGCGGCTGCGAGGGCGTGTTTGCGCTCTCACCGGAGCCGATGCGCGCGCAGTACGAGCAGCGGCGGGACTATGTGTATCGCCGCCTCCGCTCAATGGGGCTCGACGTACGCCTGCCCGGCGGCGCGTTCTACATCTATCCGTCGGTGACGCGCTTTGGCATGAGCAGCGAGGTCTTCTGCGAGCAGCTGATGCGCGAGGGGAAGCTGGCGCTCATCCCGGCGGAGTGCTTTTCCGGCACGGGCCATGTGCGCATCTCCTACTGCTATGCGATGGAGCAGCTTGCCGAGGGCATGGACAGGCTGGAAGCGTTCGTCAGGGGGCTTGAGGCATGAGCAGAGCCCTTCGCGCGGCGCTGACGCTGCTGGCGGCCGCCCTGCTGGCCGTGGCCTGCAACGCGGCCGCCTTTCTCATCGATACGCCCGCCATGCGGGAAAACGCCGCGCAGGCCGTGGCGATGCTCGGGGAGCAGCAGGCCGTGCCGGAGCTGATCGGCGGCTTCAAGAGCGCGCAGCTGGACAACTACACCTCGGTGCTCATCGTCAAGACCGCCGCCTACGTCGGCCATGAGCCGCTGGCGCAGAAGGCTCTCGGCGGGCTTCGCCGGGATGTGCCCGCAGAAGAGGGGCAGTCCGAATGGGACGCCTACGCCGCCTATGCGGATGAAAGCGCGGAGCCGACCGGCGGGCTGAACTACTCCCGCTACTGGCACGGCTACACGCTGCCGCTGCGCCTGCTGCTGTGCGTGCTTAACCTCTCCAATATCCAGATGCTGCTGCTCTTTGCGCAGCTCGCCCTGCTGATGGCCGTGGCGCTGCTTTTGATGCGCCGCGGCCTGGCGGCGCTGATTCCGGGCTTCTTTACCGCGTGGTTCCTGATGATGCCCGCCGCGCTGGGGCTGTGCCTGCAATACGCGCCCGTCTCGCTGCTGACGCTGGCGGTCTGTGCGGCGCTGCTGGCCTGGCCGGAGCGCATCGAGCGCTTCATCGGCCTGCCCACCCTCTTCGCACTGACCGGCATAGCGACCAGCTACCTCGATCTGCTGACATTCCCGCTCGTCTCTCTGGGCTACCCGCTGGTGCTGCTGCTCGCCCTGCGCCTTGAAGCAGGCGCACATGGCCGCCGCCTCTGGCTCGAGGCTGTCGCCTGCTGCGCCGCGTGGGCCGCGGGCTGGGCCGGGATGTGGGCGCTCAAGTGGCTGCTCAACGCCGCCGTGTTCGGCGCGGCGTATGTCTTTGAGAGCATCCTCGGTCAGACGCTGCTGCGCCTGTCCACCGACTCAGACGGCGCGGCGATCTCCCGGCTCGACGCGCTGCGCGTCAACGCCAATGTGCTGCTCGGCAAGCGCAGCTATCAGCTGCTCATCGCCGCGGCGGCGCTGGCTTCCCTGCTTGCAGGGCTGCGCAGCGCGCGCAGGCGCAGCCGCATCGCCCTGCGCCGGGAGGCGCTGGCGCTCCTGCTGCCGCTCGCTGCCGGCGTGCTCTGGTTTCTCGTGCTGGCAAACCACACCTATCAGCACTACTACTTCGCCTACCGCGCGCTGACCGTCTCCTTCCTCGCCCTGTATGCGCTGCTTGCGCTCCTTCCTGCGGCGCCCTCCGCGGCACAGCCCGCGCAAAAGGAGGACGGCCCATGACGACCCGTGAGCTGCTCTACATCAAGACCATCGCCGACGAGCGGAGCCTCACCCGCGCCGCGCAGAAGCTCTATGTCACGCAGCCGTCGCTGAGCCACTGCGTCGCCGTGCTCGAGCAGCAGCTGGGCACAAAGCTCTTTCGCCGCACGTCGGGCGGGCTGCTACTCACCTATGCGGGCGAAAAGTACTACCGCATGGCCTGCGAGGTGCTGCGCGTCTACCACGCCTTTGAGGCGGAGATCAGTGACGAGAGCGCGCTGGCCCGCGGCCGCGTGACCTTCGGCATCACCAACTATCTGGCGACCGACCACCTGCCGCGGATGCTCCCGGCCTTCAACCGCGCGCACCCGGGCATCGAGCTGCGCGTGCTCGAGGAGACGACCGACCAGATGGAAAAGAGCCTGCTCAGCGGCCGGCTCGACTTCGCCATCATGCACACGGGCCTTGACGACACCGTGACCGGACACCCGGCGCTGCGCCATGAGGTGCTCAGCCGCGACCCGTTCCTCATCGCCGCGCCGAAGGATACGCCGTACCTCCAAAAGGCCGTGCGCCGCGAGGAGCAGCCCTTCCCGGAGCTCGACCCCGCGCTGCTCTCCGACGAGCCGTTTCTCATGGTGACGCAGGGGCAGCGCATCCGGCAGGTCACCAACCGCGTGCTCGCGGCGGCGGGCGTGTCGCCGCGCATCGTGCTCACCAGCCGCAACTACGAAATGCTCCGCCGCCTCGCCGCCGAGGGCATGGGCTACACGCTCGTGCCGCGCCAGTATGTCGGCATCCTCGGTGGGGAGCGCTACACGCCGCAGTATTTCATGCTGCCCGAGCGGCTCCATGCCTATTGGGAGCTGAGCATCGTCACGCTGCGCGACGGCTATCTTTCCCACGCGGCGAAGGAATTCCTGCGCTGCTTCCGGGAGAGCGTGCAGCCCGGCGATGCATAAATAGCTTCTATACCTCTCATGGATTTTAAGTATTTGTCTATATGGCTCCTTTTGTGTATAATGGGCTCAACGAAAGCAGCGGGGCGAAAATCCCGCAAAAGGCCCAGCACGAAAGGAGTTTTTCATCATGGTCAAGCTCTACGACGGCGGCATCTATCTCCTCAACGGCACCGAGATCGTCACCGACGCGGCCGAGGTCGCCGCAAGGACCGGGCGCGCGGTCACGCCCGAGGAGGGCGCGGCGGGCACGATGGCCTACGGCATCCTCAAGGCGCACAACACCTCCGGGGACATGGAGCACCTGCAAATGCGCTTTGACAGCCTCACCAGCCACGACATCACCTACGTCGGCATCATCCAGACGGCACGCGCCTCCGGCATGAAGGAATTCCCCATGCCCTATGTGCTCACCAACTGCCACAACAGCCTGTGCGCCGTCGGCGGCACCATCAACGAGGACGACCACATGTTTGCCCTCTCCGCCGCGCACAAGTACGGCGGCATCTACGTGCCCACGAACATGGCCGTCATCCACAGCTACAACCGCGAGATGATGAGCGGCTGCGGCCGCATGATCCTCGGCTCGGACAGCCACACCCGCTACGGCGCGCTGGGCACACTCTCCGTGGGCGAGGGCGGCGGCGAGCTCGCCAAGCAGCTCGTCGGGCGCACCTACGACGTGGCGCGCCCCGGCGTCATCGCCATCTACCTGACCGGCAGTCCGCGCCCCGGCGTCGGCCCGCAGGACGTGGCGCTCTCCATCATCGGCAAGGTCTACGCGAACGGCTATGTCAAGAACAAGGTCATGGAGTTCGTCGGCCCGGGCGTGGCGAATCTGCCCGTCGAATACCGCAACGGCATCGACGTCATGACCACCGAGACGACCTGCTGGTCCTCCATCTGGGTGACGGACAGCAAAACCGAGGAATACTTCGCCGTCCACGGCCGCCCCGAGGCCTATAAGGAGATGAAGCCCGCGCCCGTCGCCTACTACGACGGCTGCGTCTACGTCGATCTGTCCGCCGTGGAATGCACCATCGCCCTGCCGATGCATCCCTCCTACACCTACACCATCGCCGAGCTCAAGGCCAACGCGAAGGACATCCTCTTCGAGTGCCAGAGGAAGGCCAACGAGCAGATCACCGGCGCGACGCTCGACCTCGTCTCCAAGGTGCACGACGGCGGCATCTGGGTCGATCAGGGCCTTGTGGCGGGCTGCTCCGGCGGCACGTTCGACAATGTGTGCGCCGTGGCGGACATCCTGCGCGGCCATAGCTGCGGCAACGGCACCTTCAAGATGAGCGTCTATCCCGGCTCCATGCCCGCCTACATCCAGCTGATGAAGAACGGCGCACTCGCGGATATCGCCTCCGCCGGCGCCATCATCCGCGAGTGCTTCTGCGGCCCCTGCTTCGGCGCGGGCGATACCCCAGCCAACGGCGAATTCTCCATCCGCCACACCACGCGCAACTTCCCCAACCGCGAGGGCAGCAAGCCCGGCGAGGGGCAGATGTCGGGCGTAGCGCTCATGGACGCGCGCTCCATCGCCGCCACCGCGATCAACGGCGGCAGGCTGACCGCCGCCACCGAGATCGACGTGGACTACACCACGCCGAAGTACTTCTTTGACAAGAGCGTCTACGACAAGCGCGTCTACAACGGCTACGGCCACGCCGAGCCGGAGCACGAGCTCAAGATGGGCCCGAACATCAAGGACTGGCCCGAGCAGCCCGCGCTCTCCGAGGATCTGCTGCTGCAGGTCGTCTCCTACATCACCGACCCGGTAACGACCACCGACGAGCTCATCCCCTCGGGCGAGACGTCCTCCTACCGCTCCAACCCGCTGCGTCTGGCAGAGTTCGCGCTCTCCCGCAAGGACCCGGCGTATGTGGGCCGCGCCAAGGCCGTGCACGCCATCGAGCTCAAGCGCGAGCAGGGCGGCGAGCTGCCCGAGGAGGTCAAGCGCGTGTACGTCGCACTGTCCAAAACGCTGCGCATCGATCCGGCCAAGACCGTCATCGGCTCGACCATCTACGCCAACAAGCCGGGCGACGGCTCCGCCCGCGAGCAGGCCGCGAGCTGCCAGCGCGTGCTGGGCGCGGCGGCCAATCTGGCGAAGGAGTACGCCACCAAGCGCTACCGCTCCAACTGCATCAACTGGGGCATGGCGCCGCTGCTGGTGAAGGACGAGACCGCCTTCGCACTGGGTGACTGGGTGTTCGTGCCGGGCATCCGCTCCGCCATCCTCAGCGGCGTGAAGGAGTTTGACGCCTACGTCGTCAAGGCGGACGGCACGGTGACGCGCATCCCCGTCTCTACCGGCGACCTCACGCCCGACGAGCGGCAGATCATCGCCGACGGCTGCCTCATCAACTACTATCGCAACAACTGATTGATGCAATAACAGTCTGGCATATCAAGCGCCCCGCCGCAGAGCAGCGATGCTCCGCGGCGGGGCGATGTTTTTGCATCTATACCCGTCCTGCCAGCGCGTACACGCCCGGCTCCTGTGCGGGAATCACCCGCACGCCGAACACATCCTGCAAAATGCGCGCCGTATGCGCCTCCCCC
>JALFHA010000282.1 GCA_022776785.1 Clostridiales bacterium
CGCTGGCGAGATTCCCCTACCGGATGACCGGAGAGGCGCAGCGCGCGGGAGAGTGGCCGCAGGCCTGCGTGCGGGGCGAGCTGAGCGCGCTTAAGGCGGCGCTGCTTGCGCAGGGGGAGGCATGGCCGTTTGACTACGGCATGGCAGGAGGAGAACGGATGGCGGGAACGCACCCGGAGCAGGCGGAGGAGACCTGCGCGCCCATCGCCTACAGGCTGTGCGGCGCGGACGAGCTGTGACGAAGGGAGAGAGAACACATGGCGGAGGGATTTGCGCTTGACCGCGCATACCTTGACCGAAAACGGGAGCAGATCAGGCGTGACATCGCCTATGCGCGCTACCGCGTGGGCGATGCGTGGTACAAGACGCCCATCGTGAGCGCCAAGCTGCTTGAAAGCGGAGAGATTGAGGCGGCCTTTATCATCGACCACACGGTGAGCGGCAGCATGACGGTGACGGAGGTGGAGCTGCGCGAGAAAAGCGGCGCGCTCATCGGCGGCAAGTCCGTTCGCATCACGCGGGCGGACGCGACGGAGGGCATCATGTACGTCATCCGGCTGAGGCTGTTTCAGGCGGTGGAGAGCGAGGGAGGAAGCGGCGCGTTTGACGACATGCAGGAGGGCGCACCCGGAAGCTGAGGCGCAGGCGCGCGGGAGAACGGAAAGGAAGGATGACAGATGGGCTACAAGCGAATCGGGTGGAAGGATCATGTGGTACAAAGGCCACGCACCTACAGGGTGGAGGAGAACAGCGACGGCAGCAAGACGATGATCCCCGATCCGGGGGCGGTGCTCCAGCAGGGCACGCCGCAGAGCGCGCGCAACTTCGGCATGATGGATGCGGGACTGCAGGCGGTTTCGGTGGCCTTTGACGAGCTGCTGACGATTGTGCAGGCCCAGACGCGCGACACGGACGAGCTGCGCGACAAGCTGAACAAATTCATCGCGGCGAGCATGGTGATTAAATCCGTATCCTATACGAGGAGAAAATTCACGAACTCGGAGGGGAAAAGCGAGTGCGACTTCACATTCACCGTCAAGACAGACGTTGCGGCGTTGTTCCTGAAAATTGGCACCTGGTCGGCATATGGCACAGAAAAATCGACCGTCAGCGGAGATGTCAGGACGTGGACGGTAGGGGCTGCATACATCGGTTTTACCGGAACGAAATCGGTGACCTTCCGGGCGAGCGCGGACGGAGAGAACTACGGAGAGCCCTACAGCATATCGGTCAATTTCGACTGAGAAAGGAGCACGGCATGAGCAAAGCGGGACGGAGCCTGCGCACGGCAGGCAGAGGAAGGGAGGGCGGCGGAGATGACGAGCTCACCGCTTGAATTTCTGGCCTCGATGTACGGGAACGTCATACGGTATGACGCGGACGGCAATCCGGGCATTTTTGTCCGGTTCCCCAAAATGAAGTCGAGCGAGCTCGACGAGAATCTGCCGGAGCACACGCACCCGGCGTTCATCGTAAACGGCGTGGAGCAGGACGCCATTCTGATTGGCCGGTACGCCGCCGCCTCTCCGGCGGGAAACGGCGCGGACGGCGGCGCGCTCTACAGCCTGCCCAACGTGCCCCCGGCGCACAGCCTGAGCGCGGATGCGCTGCTTCATCAGATGCGCATGGCGGGAGACGGGATCACCGGCATGACGGCAGCGGACAGGGGCTTTCTGCTGCTGCTGGCGCAGAGGAACGGCTGGATGCCGAAGGGCAACAGCGACTTCGGCCACTGCGGAAGGGACGCCGCGCCCTTCACACCGGGCGAGAGCGTGGCGGCGGGGGATGTGCGCGGCTTTCGCGGCTGGAGCTTTGAATGCATCCAGGCGCACACGGCGAGCGAGGAGCGCAGCCCGGACGCAGCGCCCGCATACTGGCGGCGGCTGCGCCATATCGGCGGCACGGAGGCCTGCGCGGACGCGGATGCGCAGACGCGCGCCATGCAGCTGACGCTCAGCGGCAGCGGCCCGCTTTCCTGGACGCTGGGCGGCGCGCCGGGCGGCGTGAGCGACATCGTGGGCAACCAGAGCGAGGCGGACTATGGATACAGGCTGGTTGACTGCGAAATACAGATTCTCGCGGACAACGATGCGGCCAGCCCGGACGCAGACCTGACGGCGGAGAGCGCAGCGTGGCGAGCCATTCTGCCCAACGCCACGAACGACGGCTGCACGCTGGTTGAGCCCGGCACGCCGGGGACGCTGCACTGGACATGGCAGGACGGCGCGCTGACGCTTGACACGCAGGAGCCGGAGTTTGACGGGCAAATCCGCGAGACGGCGTTTGACAGCCTTGCCGCCAACAGCGAGCGCGTACCGGCTGTGCCGCACATCCTGCGCGAGCTGGGGATATTCCCCACCATCAACTGCACCACGCCGGGCACCTGTGCGGTGCGGATGGCGCGGGGCGAGGTGATCCCGCGCAGAGGCGGTCACTACGCCTCGACAAGCGCGGCGATTGGCATGGGCGCGCTTGACTGCACGCAGGGGCGCGAGAGCGCTCAGCTGCGCTACGGCGCAAGGCCGCGCGCGATGGAGAGCATCGAGACCTTCATACTGGACAGCACGGTGCTTGACACGTCTGCGCTGGCGTAAGGGGGGAAGCAATCAATGAGCTACGTCAAGCATGAATTCAAAAGCGGTCAGAAGCTCTACGCCGCGCAGCTCAACGAGATGGACGAGCAGATCAGGGCGAATGAGCAGGCGATTGAAGAAAAAGCAGGCGCGGAGGCGCTTGAGGCGCTCGGGGAGCGGGTTGCGGCAAGCGAGCAGGCGATTTCGGGAAAGGCGGGCGCGGAGGCGCTTGAGGCGCTCGGGGAGCGGGTTGCGGCAAGTGAGCAGGCGATTTCGGGAAAGGCGGACGCGGAGGCGCTTGAGGCGATCGGGGAGCGGGTTACGGCAAGCGAGCAGGCGATTTCGGGAAAGGCGGACGCTGGCGATGTGGACACCATCCGCGAAGCGGCGGACATGGCGCAGGAGGCCCTTGCGCGCGGAACGCTTTCGGGCACGAGGCTCGTCATCGGCGACGCGATCGCGGGCCGGGTGATGCGCTGCGCGTGCGAAAGCCCCGTGACGGTCAGGAGCCTCAACCGCGTGGCGCTGGGGGACATCTCCTTTACCGGGCAGTACAAGGTGGTGAAATTCAGCGAGCCCATCCCGGCGGGCACCTACAGGTTTTCGGCGCGGGTGGAGAGCACGGACACGGATTCTGAACAGGCGCTGGCCCTGTTCAGCGGCAGCGTCTTCTTTCGAATCAATCACGACGGACAGCGCCGCAGCGCGACGTTCAAAATCACGAGCGAAGTCAGCCAAATCACGCTGTATTCCGGCTACAACGCTGTGCAGGGCACGGGCGACACCGCATACTGGCGGGACATCATGATTACCGACGGCACGGACGATTACCCCTACGAGCCGGGCAGGGAAACCGCTCTGTATGAGGATCCGGCGCAGGTAACGCTCCACGACACCACCAACATCGTCGAGGCGGACACGGAAATCTCGCTCACCTACGCAAGGCGCAACGAATGGCTTGATTCCATTCTCTCCGCGACGAAGAGCGCGGAGCTGAACGAGCAGACGCTCGGCTATGTGACGCCGGAGATGTTTGGCGCGGTGGGCGACGGTGTGACGGACGATCTGGAGGCTGTGCAGGCGGCGCTAACCAGCGCGCAGGAAATGGGATTGCCGGTGATGGCCAACCGCAGCTATCTGGTGTCGGGCAGCGTTGTGGTGGGAAGCAGCCTGGATATACAGATGAACAACGTGATCTGCACGGCGCAGGAGGCGGCGGTGCAGATCAAGGGATCAAACACACGCGCCAGCATCCGCAGCATCAAAGCCACAGGGATTGGCGTAGAACTGATGGCTGAAGGAAGTAGCGTAACATATAACAAAATTGATCTGGGTAGAGTTCGTGCAGGCAAAGACTGCATCGTGCTGAATACTGTGAATAAACCGATATACTCCAACCGGGTGCAGTTCATAGAGCTATACGCAGGCGGAGACGGCTTCTGCTGCATCAGGCGGGAAAGTGGTGTGGACGGCAAATTCATCACTGAAAACAGTTTTTCGGGCGGATTGTGCACAAATGCGGATTGGGCGTATCATGGCAACGGCGGAAACAACAAGTTCTACAATTTTCAGGTAGAAGGCAATATCAAAGGTGGATTCAACCTCAGTAGCGGCCTATGCACCATCATCGGTGCGCGGTACGCGGAAAGCCAGCGGGATGGCGAATATCCGTATTTGAAAATATCGACAGCAGATGAACTGCCAAGTGACGGTGCGGGCGTAGTTACAGCGATCAGATTTATCGGGGCGGATTCGCTGAAGGTAAACGAAATCGACGTGACCGGGGT
>JALFHA010000300.1 GCA_022776785.1 Clostridiales bacterium
AACCTGAAAAAGGGAAATCTGGAGCACAAAATTTATTTTGGCGAAATACATTGACAGACGAGGTACTTGATGATATACTCTATCTCGTTGGAGGTGATGAAATGCTGAATTCATCGGACATCCTTCGCGGCTACACGGACACGATCATCCTCGCTCAGCTTGCCAGGGGCGACAGCTACGGCTACGTCATCAGCAAAAATGTGCAGGAGATCACCCGCGGCGACCTGTCCCTCAAGGAGGCGACACTGTATACTACCTTCAGGCGGCTGGAGGCGGCGGGGGTCATCGAGTCGTATTGGGGAAACGAGAATGCGGGCGCCCGGCGGCGGTATTACCACCTGACGGATACGGGCCGCAGGCTGTATGAGGAAAATCTGGCGGACTGGCGAAGGTACCGCGCTGTGATTTCCGAGCTGATTGAAAACGAGGAACCGGGAAAGACCGGGGAGCAAAATCACGCAGACGCCGCAGATGATGCGGCTGATAAGGAGGAGCGACATGATGAACAAGCGGATTCGCAGCTTGATTGACGATCTCTTTGCCGACATGAAGATGACGGCAGAAAACCTCGCGCTGCGCGACGAGCTGATGGCCAACGCGCAGGCGCGCTACGAGGATGCGGTTGCGCAGGGCAGGAGCGAGGAGGAGGCGTTTGCCGACGTGGCCGCCTCGCTGGGCGACGTGCGCTCGCTGCTGGAAAACACGGACGGCGGCGTGCCGCAGGCTGACGGCGACGGGAAGCCGGAGGCGGAGACGGTGCAGAAGGCGGATGCCGCCGCTGAAACCGGCGATGAGGCCGCGGCAGGCGAGCAGACCGAAGCCCCGGCGCAGGCCGATGCCGGGAATGGCGCCGGGACGGACGCGCAGGACGGCGCGCAGGACGCGCAGGCTGACAAGGCCCCCGGCGAGGGCGGCAATGCCTTTGACTTGGGCGACGCGCTCAACAGCGTCTTCAGCGCTTTGGGCGATTTCGGGCGCAGCGTGATGCCGCAGGCGAAGAAGCTGGTGCGCGACGTGGACAACGCCACGGGCGGCATGGTCAAGGATGTAGGCCGCGCGGTGAACCGCGGGATGCGGGACGCGCAGAAGGCTGCGGGCGAGGCGATTGACCGCATGAACCGCCGGGATGCGCAGAGCCCGGAGACGCCTGCGGAGCAGCCCGCTCAGAGCGCGCAGGAGCTGCGCGAGACGGCGAAGGACCTGCGCGCGCAGGCCGCGCTCAAGCGCGTCACGGGCGACGAGGAGAACGCCGCTGTGCTGGAGAGCCAGGCGGAGGCGATGGAGACGCAGGCGGACGCCATCGAGCAGGCCGAGGCGATGGAGCAGGCCGGACGCGACGCGCAGCAGCAGGCGGATGAAGCGGCACAGGCGGATGAGCAGGCGCAGCGCCCGCCCCTGTGCGGCGAGGACGGCGAGATCGATGAGGGCACCTTCGCCGACGCCGTGGAGGATCTCGCGCGCGATGCGGAGCGGCTGGCCGACGAGGCGGTCTCCCGCGTGAAGGGCTGCGCGAAGAACATTGCAGGCGGTGAGCCTGTGGAGAACATGCGTCTGACGCAGCACTTCCCCGTGGCGGGCCTGCGCGGCGTGGATGTGAAGCTCGACGCGGACGACGTGACCGTCGAGCCGGGCGACGGGCTCGAGCTTGAGGTATGCTGGGAGGCGGAGAAGGCACTGTCCGTGCCGGATGTGCGCATGGACGGCCATACGCTGGTCGTGCGCCGCGCCAATCCCGACGTATTCAAGACGTTCTTCTCCGTCTTTAAGAAGGACGGCGGGCGCATCACCGTGCGCGTGCCGCGCGGCTACGCGGCGGATTTCACCGTCAGCACGACCTCCGGTAACATCGCCCTGCGCGATGTGGATGTGGCGAACCTGCATGTGAGCACAACCTCCGGCACGGTTCGCCTGGAGCCGGACGCCTCCGTCCGCGCGGAGAAGGTCGAGGTCAGCTCGGTTTCCGGTGCGGTGACGGTCAGCGCCTGCGCGCAGGAGCTGGAGATCAGCGGCGTATCGGGCGAGCAGTTCATCTCCTGCGATGCGGGCAAGGCGGATGTGAACACGGTATCCGGGCGCGTACACGCCGAGGGCGCGTGCGATGAGTGGGAGGTTTCCAGCGTCTCCGGGTCTGTGGAGATCGTCTGCACCGTCGTACCCACCCGCAAGATCAAGCTGGACACGGTGTCTGCCGGGGCGCGCGTGTGGCTGCCCGGCGACGTGCGCGGCTTTGCCGCCAGCGTCAGCGGCATGAACGGCTCTATCGTCAACGATTTCGGGCCCGAGCGCTACGGAACGTGCGCGCTGCCCATTCACATGGATACCATCAGCGGACAACTCGCCATCACGCGGCTGTGACGCTGAGCGGAATGGTTTCGGTATAAAGGAGAGATGGACATGGAAAGAGCGAAGGAGCTGCTGAACCTGGTGCTGGGCAGCCGTCTGGTCGTAGAGGGGAAGGGGCGCACCTTCGCCAAGGCCCCTCTGTGGCTGGCCGTGCTCGTGGCACTGGCCAGCCTGCATCTGGCGATTCTCACAGTGGTGCTCATCGTCGCCTTTGGGATGACGGTGCGCCTTGAGAAGGCGTAAGCGGCGGGGAAAGGAGCGTAGACGATGGATTTTGAGAAGATCAAGAGCAATCTGCTCTCGGCGCTTGGCCAGCTGATGGTGCTGCGGCTGATCGTCACCTCGCCCAGCGAGAAGGTGGCCGATCTGCCCGCGCTCTATGTGCTGCTGGCGGCGCTCATGGCCCCGTGGGCCTGCCTGTTCCTGCTGGTGCTGGGCTTCCTGTGCCGCTATGGCGCGCGCTTTGAGCGCGACGCGGCGAAAATGCCCTGACGCGGCGAATTTGAATAACGAGCGGAGCGCTTCCGGAGATGGGAGCGCTCCGCGCTTTTCTGCGGGCAGAAAAATTTGACTTTGGCTGCAACTTTTGCCCTGCTCAGCCCGTCATAATCATAGAGACAGCCAAACAGGCTGATTGAAGGAGGTTTTCGATGATGAAAAGGCTTGCTCTTGTGACGGCGCTGCTGTGCGCTCTGCTGCTGTGTGTGCCCGCGATGGCGGAGGAGGACATCACCACGCCGGTGACGGGCTTTGCCGTCGTTGCGCCGCAGAACAGCAGCCCGACGGCTGACCTGCTGGATGGGGACGGCGAGGTACTGATGCACTACTATCCCGGCACGCCGGTGGAGGTGCTCTCCCTTGGGGAGGACGGCATGGCGCGCGTGAAGGTCGGAGACAAGGACGCGTGGCTGGAGGGCGCAATGCGCCAAAGCGAGCTGCGCTACGGCGTACAGGCAGCGCGCACCGTGCGGCGCTGGAGTGACTGGATCAGCGCGGCAGAGGGGATGCCTGTCTACGCGCAGATGGATGAGGAAAGCGAGCCCCTCTTTCTGGCAGGCTATATGGAGACGATGATCGTCGGCGGCTACAGCGACGACGGCTGGCTGCATCTCGTCTGGCCCTACGGCGGCAATTACAATGACCGCGGCTTTGTGCGCGGGGACGAGCAGATGCTCGAAGGGCTGAAAGCCATGAGCGGCTGGTCTGTGCCGCCGATTGAAGGCGAGGCGACGGAGGAGGAAATCCGGGAAAAGGCCATTGAAGAAACTATCGCCCATGCGCAGGAGCTGGGGCTTGCGCCGGAGGAGGCGACGCGCGAGGCGCTGAAAGGGATGAGCATGGAAGCCCGCCTGACCTATGATGCACAGACGAAGAAGGCGCTGTGGCTGGTCTGGATTGACCGGGATTTTGCCGACAACGTGAGCACCTGTACCTTCGATGCGCAGGGAGAGCTTATCCGCGTGGAGCACGGCAACGGCTGACCTCTTTACACAGCCCCGGCTTTTGTGCTATGCTAGGCGCATACGCGAAAGAAGGAAGGCTGACACATGGACGCATGGTTTGGAAAGAAGAAGCGCAAGCCCGGCGGCGCGCTGGTGCTCTACACGACACGGCATGGCGCGACGCAGCGCTACGCGGAGCGCATCGCCGAGCCGCTGGACGCTCTGGTCAAGGACGCTGCCTACATGAGCGGCGAGAAGGCGAAGAGCTACGATGCGATTGTCGTCGGCTGCTGCGTGTATGAGGGCAGGGTGCGTGGGCTGGAGTTTTTGCAGCGCAATGCACAGGAGCTCTCCGGCAGGCGGTTGGTCGTCTACACCTGCGGCGTGAACGACCCGCAGGAGGAGCAGGTGCGCGCGGCGCTGGATGCGCAGGTTCGGGAGGCGCTGGGCGATGCGGCGGCGCAGGCGGCGGTGTTCCACCTGCGCGGAGCCATCCGCTGGCGCAGCCTCGGCGTGCTCGAGCAGGTGAAAATGCGCATATGGATGAAGGAGCTGCGTGCAAAGAGTGTGCGCACGCCAACGGAAGAACTGCTGCTGAGCGCAGAGGGCGGTGGGATCGATTTCTCCGATGAGGCCGATCTGGCGCCCATCGTGCATGCGGCGCGCTTTGGCAAGGAGGCGGAGGTGTGAAAAACACGAACATTCCCGCGTGGGCAGAGCCGATTGCCGCATTCCGCCCGGGAGATGCGCGCGAGGCGCAGGAGCAGCGGACGATTCTGGAAATGATCGCAAGGGAGGGGGAGCGCCTGCTCACCCGCGACTGCACATGGGCGCATATCACCGCATCCTCCATCATCGTCAGCCCGGACAGGCGGCGCACGCTGATGGCCTATCACCGCATTTACGACAGCTGGGCATGGACAGGCGGCCATGCGGACGGCGAAACCGACTTTGAGGCCGTCGCCCGGCGGGAGGCCAACGAGGAGACGGGGATTGTGCAGCTCACCAGGCTGGGCGAGGGCATCGCCTCCATGGAAATCCTGCCCGTTTGGGCGCATGTCCGGCGCGGTCAGGAGGTAGGCAGTCACCTGCACCTGAATGTCTCCTACCTGTTTGAGGCGGACGATTCGCTTCCGCTGCGCATCGCCGAGGCGGAGAACAGCGCCGTTGGCTGGGTGGAGACGGCGGAGCTTGCGCAGGCCGTCACCGAGCCGCCGATGCTGCCCGTCTATCGCCGTCTGCTGCGCAGGGCGAACGATCGCTAAATACTTATCGCCAATATGCGACACAACTTGCAAAAAATGTGCGCATTGTTTATACTGTGTACACAGAAAGGAGAAAACCTGAACCGTCTCACTCCCTGCGAGGCGATATCCCAAGTATAAGGAGGCAGGCATTATGATCGTTCGTTTTGTGATGAAGGATGCGCACGTCCCCGCTGCCGTTCAGGAAACCATGAACAAGCGCGTGCATCAGCGCATGGATGCTTACTTCAAGGAGGAAGCCGAGGATGCGACGGTCATCACCGTGCGCATCACCGAGCAGAAGAATACCTATAAGGTAGAAATGACGATGCCCTACATGGGGCACACGCTGAGAACCGAAAACCAGGAGCGGGAGATTTCCCTTCCCGCGCTGGATAAGGGCATAGATGTGCTGGAGCGCCAGATGAAGAAGCTCCGCACCCGGCTTGGGCGTGACCTGCGCAAGAAGCCGCCTGTCGAGGCGGAGGCCGCTCCCGAGATCGCTGATGAGGAGGAGGCCGCCGAGCAGGTTGTGCGCGTCAAGCGCTACGCCGCCAAGCCCATGAGCGTGGAGGACGCGATTCTGGAGATGAATCTGCTGGGTCACTCGTTCTACATGTTCAACAACCTTGAGACGGGCATGGTTGCCACGGTGTATCGCCGCAAGGACGGCGGCTGCGGCCTCATCGAGCTGGAAGGCCTGTAAGCCGCGCCGCCTGAGCAGACGGCGAGGCAGAAAAATCAAAGACCCCCGAGGCGGGGATGGAAAGGGTGAGTTCCGATGCAGAAAGCGATACGCATAGCAGCCGTCGTGGCTGCCGTCGCGCTGATCGTGGTGATCGGATGGATAATCAAGCTGAACGGGAGCAAGCAGGCTCCCGCACCAGAGGCGACGGCAGAGCCCACCGCGGCTGCGGAGATGACGCCGACCCCCGAGCCTGAGCAGACCGGCGAGCCGGACAATGAGGCGCAGGATGATGCGCAGGGTACGATGTACGAGGGTGCGCTTGCCGGGCTGACCGAGGAAGAGATCGCCGCGCTGGCGCTCGCAGAGGAGCACAGCGCAGCCCAGTCGGAGAGCGTTGGGGCGGAGGATGCGGTCGATTGAGCCATGCTACCCCGCAATGGGCGGGAAGCGGACGCGCGCAGCGGCGCGCGTGGCACAAGTGAATAAAATAAAAATATAGAACGGGCGGAGCCGCAGGCGCGGCTCCGCTCGTGAGGTTTTTTGGTGCGCTCCGCAGTACGCGCTTCAAAAAAGCGGCTCCTGAGGGCAATGTTATTATAGCAATCCACTTATTACTCTGTAATACTAATACTATGAATGAGCAAATTTGAAAAAATGCACAAAAAATCCGATTTGTCCCCAAATAAAAATCTATGTATTTCTTGATTTTTCTCATCTCAAAAGTTTCAAAATAGGTGAAAAATTGTGCAATATTCTGGATTTGCTCATTTATAGTACTAATACTATTTTGCAGCTAAAATCTAGCTTTGCAGAATCAGCCCCGTTTCAATCGTAGGATGCTTCGCATCCTGCTCTGAAACTGCTTTTTCTTTTGAACAATAAGGGAACATTGGGCTGCCGACCCGGGAAACCCGCATAGT
>JALFHA010000351.1 GCA_022776785.1 Clostridiales bacterium
CCTGCTCTGAAACTGCTTTTTCTTTTGAACAATAAGGGAACATTGGGCTGCCGCCCAAACCTGCTTGAGGGATTTCATCCCTCAAACTCCCTTCTTCGCTTCGCGCTTATATTCGAGCTTTTAAGTGCAAGACAGTATAAAATCAATCAAAAAGCGAGCGGACAGCCCGGGAAAGGCTTGCCCGCTCGCTTCTTTTTGCTCAAGCTATTTCAGCTCAACCTCGCTGTAGACATGATCGTCCTGCCGGCACCCCTTGGCGCGGGCGTAGACGCGCAGCTTTTTCCCGCGGTGATGGCTCCGGCGTGTACGGTACTCCCGGTTTTCGGAGTAATCCTGCACGACCGTCTCCGTGCCATCCTCATTCACAAGGGCAAAGCGGTATTCCGCCTCAACCCTCGGGCCGCGGTTGCTGCCCGCGCGCACAACCTCCTCCTCGCCGTCCTCGCGCGTTTCCGTATAGACGTTGGTGATGTAGTTGATCGTATTGAGGTATTCCTCATAGGAGCCGTAGAACAGTGCGGAGACGTCCTCCCCGGCGGCGTAGAGGTTGAAAAACCGCGCGAAGGACGCGCTCAGAATGTCCGCGCCCTCGGCATTGACGTGGAAATAGTCGAGGTAATAATCCGTCAGGTCAGGCAGAAGCTCCGGCTTAGCGAGGGAGAAATCGACAAACGCAATGCCGTTTTCCTCCATGAAGCGGGCCAGATTCTCGCGCAGCTGCGTGTAGCTGGGCTCGGCCAGCGTGCGGGCGGTGAGGTTCGGCGTGCAGACGACCAGCAGGCGGCTGCCCTTCCTTGCGCACATGTCCCTGTATTGCAGAAGCCGGCGCTTGTCGGCCTCGCTGGGCTCCGTGGGCGAGGCACAGGAGGTGGGGCTGAGATTCTCCTCGCGCAGCCAGCCGTCGATATCCTCCTCAAGGCACATCTGCACAAAGCCCCGCCCGGCATAGCGGTCGTTTCCGCTGACGAGGCCGGGATGCTCGCGGAGATATGCCTTCGGATCAAGACGCAGCGAAACCGTCTTGCGAAGCTGCACAGCAGAGGCCACATGTAGGTTTTTGAAGAGGAAAAAGCGGTCGATCCAGCGCCCGTCCTCCATGCACAGGTCGGTGAGGTAGGCGGCCCGGCGCAGCGGGTTGGTGAGCTGCGGCATGAGGCGATCCTCAGCCTCCGTCAGTTCGGTGAAGAAGGTATCGTGCTCGACGAAAAGCACCGTCCATTCCGGCGAATGGTCATCGTAGAGCATGGAGGTCAGCGCCAGCGAGCCGGGCATCGCCAGACATGGAATCGCCGCGCAGAAGGTATCAAGCCCGGTCTGCTCCGAGATCAGCGCAGGATTGAACTGGTTGCGCACGACGGAGGAACCGACCAGCGCCAGTTCGATGCTCTCCGCCGTCTTCATCTCGTGCAGCGTCATGAAGGAGGAGGCGTCCGTCTGGACGAGAAAGGTGTTGGCAAAGCGAATCAGCACGAGCAGCAGCGCGAAAAATGCAGCCATGCGCAGCAAGCCGCGGAGGTTCCGGGTCTTCATGGGCAGATCTCCTTATGCAGGTTCCGGCAGAAAAATCAGAACATGGCGTAGATAAAGCTCTGCGCCGCGCCGGTGATGGAGAACATCAGCGTCATGCCGATGAGCAGGTACAGCAGCGCCCAGCGCAGGGGGAGCGGCAGCGCGTCGAGGCTGTCGCGGATATGCACGCCCCGCTCCTGGAGCAGCGAGACGGTGAAGAGGATCAGCGTGCAGAGGGCCAGCAGCGCAAAGCCCATGCGCGTCAGACCCAGGGAGAGGAGCGTGCCGTCCGTGAGCTGGGAAAGGCAGGGTTGCGTGAACGTCCTTGCGAGCATGGACAGCGCGTCGCGGAAATCCGGGCTCCTGTCAAAATACCAGCCGATATTGACGATGACGAACGTGCGCAGCACGCGCGCGATATGGAAGATACGGGAGGCCGTCAGGCGCGCGTGACGCTCGCCAAAGCGCTTATAGGCGGGCTCCAGCAGCGCGCTTAGGGCGAGGATGACGCCGTTGTACAGCCCCCAGAGCACATAGTTCATCGATGCCCCGTGCCACAGGCCGACCAGCAGGAACACGAGGATATTGCCCAGCGCGGCAGGCAGGGCGCGGGCGACAGGGGCGCCGAGCCGCTTTTTGGCGAGTTTGCTGATCCTGGCGACGGGCGCGCAGAGCGCAAAGGGATAAAAAACGTAATCGCGCATCCACGCGCCGAGGCTGATGTGCCACCTGCGCCAGAAATCGCCCAGCGAGACGGCGAAATAGGGGCGGCGGAAGTTGGGTGCAAGCTCAATGCCAAAGAGCTGTGCCGCGCCGAGCATCATGTCCACGCCGCCGGAGAAATCGGCATACTGCTGGAGCGAATACATCAGCACGGAGACGGCGATTACCGCGCCGCCGTAGGGCGAGGGATCGCCAAAGACGGTATCGACGACGGCGAGCGCGCGATCCGCGACGACCAGCTTCTTAAAGACGCCCCAGAGCATGAGGATGAGGCCGTGGCGGAGATTGCGCACGTCAAAGCGGCGCGGCTGCGTGAACTGCCCGGCAAGCTGATGATAGCGGCCGATGGGCCCCTGCACGAGCTGAGGGAAGAACGAGACGAACAGCAGGAAGCGCGCAGGATTGCGCTCTGCGGCCTGCTTGCCGCCGTAGACGTCGAGCAGATAGCCCGTGGACTGGAAGGTGTAAAAGGAGATGCCCAGCGGCACGAGCAGCCCCAGCGGGCGTTCGGGCAGATACTTGAGCATTGCCAGCAGGCCGAAGCAGAAGAAAAGCGTCGTGATGAGCACGGCGCGCTGGCGGCCTTTTGCCCGGCGGCGCAGCGCCTGCTTTTCGGCCCTGTCGTGCGCAGCGGAGAGGGAGACCTTGCACGCGGCGCCGATGCGCTCGATGAGCAGGGCCGCGCCCCAGACGGCCAGCGCCGTGCCGACGAGAAAGGCGAGGGGCTGCATGCCGCCCTGCGCATAGAGCAGCAGGCTGGCGGCCAGCAGAAGCATCCACTGGAAGCGCCCCGGACACAGGTAATACAGCAGGCAAAGCGGGATGGCGCTTGCGGCGAGGGCGAAAGGCGACATGGCGGTTTCTCCTTGTTTGAAGCGGCTTTTGTGGGTTATTCGCGCAGTAGGCGGATGGTCTTGACGGTCGCCTCGTCGGGCGTGACGTAGAGCGTGCGCTGATGCGTATAGGTGACGAAGCCCGCGGGCGTGCCGCCTGGCTTTTTGATGTAGCGGCGCAGCGTCGCATCGACGGGCACCTGCGCGGAGCGCACGCCCTTCGAAAAATAGGCGGCGAGCATTGCGGCCTCGGCAAGCGTGGTTTCCGGCACCTGAGCGGCGTGGACGAGCACATGCGAGCCGGGCATCTTCTGCGCGTGCAGCCAGAGCTCGTCGCCGCGCGCGCCCATCGTCAGGCGCTCATTTTGCAGGGCGTTTTTGCCGACCTCGATCTCGATGCCGTCGCAGGAGAGGAATTTCATGGGCAGCGATGGCGCTTCCTTGCGCGGCTTGACGCGCGTGGAGGCCGCCCGGACATGCCCCGAGGTCTCCAGCATGGCGCGCAGCTCGGAGAGCCCCTGCGCGTCGGTGCACTTGCGCAGGTCGTCGAGTGCCTGCTCGAGCATCATGAGCTCCTGCTCGGCCTTCGCCTTCTGCTCGGCGGCGAGGATGCGCGCGCCCCGCGCCTTCTGGTAGAGCTTGAAATAGCGCTGCGCGTTCTGCGCAGGCGAGAGGGAAACGTCCATCGGGATGCGGATGGTCTCGCAGGCCTCGCTGTAATAGTTTTCCACCTCGGCAAACGGCTCGCCCTTGCGCAGCCGGTAGAGGTTGGCCTGAAGCAGCTCGCCGCGCTGGCGGTATTCGTCCATCTTCTCCGCTCCGGCAAGCGCTTCCTCCTGAATGGCGATCTTCTTTTCGCAGCGCTCGATGTGATTCTTGAGCGTGTGCGAGAGCGCGGCGGAGCGCTGATTCATGCGGTCGCGGCGGTCGCGCTCGTAGAAGAAGGCGTCCAGCGCGGCGCTGGGGCCCTCGGGGAAATCGGTGCGCGCCGCGCCGGGTAGGTGCGCCTGCGGGAAGGGAAACACGTCCGCAGGCGAGCCGTCGGGTGCAAGCGTTACGCAGCACGGGGAGAGCGTCGGCAGCGCGCGCAGATAATCGCACAGCGCGCGGGCCGCGGCGGGCACGTCGAGCGAGGCGATGAGCGCGTCGCCGTCCATGTCGATGCGCGCGGCAGCCTCCTGTGCGGCCTGCGGGGAGAAGCCCGCAATCGACGCGCCGATCGCCCGGGCGAGCTTGCCGCCTGAGCGCAGCAGCGCCTCCGACAGCGCCTCGGGCGTCGCCTCCTCCGGGGCGAGCTTGCCCTGAGCCGGCGGGGCCTCGTAGGGGAGGCCGGGCTGCACGAGGCGCACGCGGGAAATGTCCTCGCCGACGTGGCGCGCCGCATCGAGGATGCGCCCCCGTTCGTCCCGCAGGATGATGTTAGAGTGACGCCCCATGATCTCCACCACGAGCGTGCGCAGCACCACGTCGCCTAGCTCGCTGAGCGCCGTCACGTCGATTTCAAGGATGCGGTCGCCCGCCATCTGGCGCACGGTGGCGATGCGGCCGCCGCTTAAATGCTTGCGCAGCAGCATACAGAACATCGGAGGCTCCATTGGGCCGGTCTTTGCATGGCGGCTCAGATGCGCGCGCGCGGCGTTGGCAGAGGCGCTGAGCACGAGACGCTGGTTTTCGCCCTTCGCGCGGATGAGCAGATGAATCTCATCCCGCTCGGGCTGGAGGATGCGGTCGATGCGGCCGTCCTCGAGTTTATCCTGAAGCTCACGCGCGACAAAGCCGAGCATGAGGCCGTCCATAGGCATGGGTGATCCCTCCTGGATTGAGCATGGAGACGGGGCGGAAGGCATACAATGGCCCAGTCCTTTCCATTATAGCACCCTTTGCGGGGAAAGTCCACAGCGCAATCGTGCTGTGCCGCAGGGCGGGCGCTTTGAAAGGCTTTCCCGCGGGCAGGCTGCGCCATGCGGAAGGGCTGGACAGCCCGGCAAAACGGCGGACTTGCTGGCATGGACGGGACGGGCGGGGAATAGACTCAAGCGGAAATGAACCGGCAAGGAGTGATGGAGGATGAAGAAACCGAAGTTCAGGCTTCGGCGTGCGGACGCAGAGAGGATCCTGATTGCCTGCTCGGCGGCGCTTGTGCTGGTGCTCTCCTTCTCGGGGCGGGGGACGCAGAAGGAGCCCTATGAGGAGCCGCTGGAGGACATTCCCACAAGCGAGACGGCGGCCTCCGCCACGAGCAGGGAGATGCAGACGACCGTCGTCTACTACGAGGATGGAGACGGCTACCTCGTGCCCGTGCAGCGCGAGGTGGAGCGGCAGGACGGCATTGCCAAGGCGACGCTCTCGCTGATGGTGTCAAGCGCCCGCAACGACATGGACGCCGCGCGGCTGGGGCTGATGCCCGTCGTGCCGGAGGGAACGACGTTTGACCTGGACATCTCGCAGGGACACGCACGCGTGGACATGAGCGCGCAGGTGCTCAATGCCGCAGACAAGGCGCAGGAGGAGAACCTTCGCACGGCCATCGTCTGGGCGCTGACGGAGTTTGACACGGTGAAGGACGTCAATTTCCTCGTGGACGGCAAAAAGCGCGACACGCTGACGCACGGCACGAACATCTCCGGGTCGTACACACGCGTAGGGCTCAACCAGGAGGAGCCTGCGCAGGAGACGTTCGCAGGCGCGCAGGAGATTCAGATGTACTTCCCGGCGCAGGACGGGCGGCTGCTGGTGCCCGTATCGCGCACGATTTACGGCAGCGACGACGTGGCGACGGCGGTCTTTGAGTTCCTGCGCGGCCCGAGGACGGACAGC
>JALFHA010000356.1 GCA_022776785.1 Clostridiales bacterium
ACCGGCGTCCTCAGCAGGGGGCTCCTGAGCGTCTTCCCCGCTCGCCTGCTGCGCCGCGGCCTCGCGCTCGGCGCGCTGGCGCTCCCGTTCCTCACGCCGCCTCTGGCGCTGCTCGGCCAGCTCTGCCTCGCGCGCGAGGGCTTCCTCCTCCTGGGCGGAGCGGATGGCCTCGCGCTCCTCCCGACGCTCACGGGCATTGACGCGCATGTCATCCAGCCATTCGGAGGCCGCCATGCCGATGTGACCGAAGGACACGCCCGTCATCACCATCAGCACGATCGCCAGCGCGCATATAAGCACCACCGCCGCGCCCCACACGTCAAACGCCGTATACAGCGGCCACGCCAGCAGCGCGCCGATCAGCCCGCCGCCCTTGCAGTCAAGCGAGGCGCTGGTGTACGAGCGCGACAGGAAGCTGCCATAGCCCAGCGCCCTGCCGTCGGCGAGCATCGCATCCGTGAGCGTCGTGATCTGGAAGATCTGAAGCAGCGTCTCCACGAGGACGAACACGAGCGCGCCGCACACCATCGGCCGCACGCTGACGCGCTTGTCCGCGAAGAAGATGAGTGCCACGCCCAGCGCGCAGACCACGATGGGCAGCAGCAGGCACAGCGTGCCGCCCAGACCGCGCACCATGCGCATACAGGCGTTGAGGAAGCCGCCGCCCGACGGGATGAACTGGCACGCCAACGCCAGCAGCCCGACGCACAGCACCGCAATGCCGATCACGCCGCGCGCATCCGTGCCGCTCTTGCGCTTTGGCGTGTAGCTGCGCTTGCCGCTGATCTTCCTCTTTTTCTTGCTGCCGCTCTTGGCGGGCGCCTTTTTCGCCATCCGTCTCCACCTCGCACAGGGCGCGGCAGTCCGCCGCGCCCGCCCCTTTATTGCCTGTCTGCCCGTCGCCGGGCAGAGCCTCTCCATAAGAAAATCCGCCCGCGCAAAGGCAGGCAGATTATTCTATCACAAATGCCGAAATCAGTAAAGCCCCTCGGCGTCGCCCTCGCGCAGGATGAGGCACGAGAGCACGCCCTGTTCGTCAAAGTGTACCTGAAGCAGCCGCCCGCCGATAGAGAAGAACAGGCTCTCCCCCGGCGCGAGCAGCATGTCGCTGGCCTTCTCCTCGTCATACGTCTTGGAGGCGAGGGGCTCGCCCAGCAGGGCGACGGCTTCATCGCGGGTCGTGCTGCCCGACGTCAGCCCGAAAAAGCTGATGCGCGAGGCGCGGATGGCCGACACAGGCGTTTCCTCATCCTCCGTCTCTGCGTACTTGGGAATCTCCACCGACCAGCCGCGCCTGCCCAGCGGATAGACCAGCGCGTTGGTCGTGTAATCCGGGTCGGCCAGGCCGCCCTCGTCCTCAAAGGCGGAAAGCAGCTCGCCCAGCCCATGGGACAGCGCGCCTCCGAAGCCGCCCGCCTCAAGCGCCGCCGCCATCGCCTGCGCATCCGCCTGCTGCGGACGGGAGAGCGCATATACCGCGCTGTCCTCGCCGATGTATTGCGCCAGCTCATACCAGTAGAAGGTCACGCGGCCCGCCTCGCCGCTGAAATAACGGTAGCGCTCCTGCGGCCAGTAGACCGTCAGCCCCTCCCCGTCAAAGGAGAAGCTGTCCGTCGGCATGGGCAGCAGATCGGCGTATTCCATGTAGTCGCTCATCGTGTCCAGCACGTCGCGCTCGATGATCGCCTCCATCGCCGCGCGCGCGCCGTCCGGGTCGGCAAACAGCGCGTCAAAGCCGATCTCCTCGCCCGTCGTCAGGTCAAGCGCCATCGTCAGCACGCTGTAGCCGTCCAGACCGTCCGCCTGCGTGCCGGCCCACGTCAGCGCGACGGAGGCCGTCTGCCCGTCCTGCCAGACCTTCGCCGTCTGGGCGATGTCCGCCCCGGCGCGGCGGCTCGCGCGCTCGGCCTCCTGCGTCATCAGCCGCTGCGCAAGGCGCACATTCACCTCGTCGGCGAGCGCCTGCGCAGCGGCCAGCGCTTCCCCGCCTGCCTCCGCCTGCGCATCAGGCTCCGCCAGCGGAGCCTCCAGCGTGCACGCGCCGCTGACCGTCTGCGTCACAGCGATGCTCAGCGCCGCCGCAGGTTCCTGCGCCTCCTGCTGCTCCGCCAGCGCGCACAGGGGCAGCGCCAGCGCCAGCAGAAGCGCCATCCATCCTCTTTTCATCGTCTCTTTCATCGTATCACCTCAGGTTCATTCGGTATAGCTCCAGCATAAGGGAAACATCCGCCCGATGTCAAGTAGACGAATGAACCCGGCCTTTTCATCCCCTGCCGCTCAGAAAATCATCGGCTCGAGCTGCCGCCCGGCGAGCGCCGCCTCCACCGCAGGCAGGATCTTTCCAAAATCCGCCACGCAGCTCGTCGGCTTGGCGCGCCAGTCGTCCTGCTCAAAGGGCACGAAAAACGTCCCCTTGCGGTTCATCAGCAGCCCGATGCCCGCCGCCGAGCCGGAGAGCGCGTCGTTCGTCGATACGGCGATGAGCACCGGGCCGCCGTTGCGCCTGTGGCTCTTGACGGCCAGCGTCGGCGCGGTGTCGTAGATGCCGCAGGCCAGCTTGCCCAGCGTGTTGCCGGTGCAGGGCGCCAGCAGCAGCAGGTCGAGCAGCTTCTTCGGGCCGATGGGCTCCGCCTGCGCGATGGTGTGGATGACGCTGCGCCCGCAGATCTCCTCCGCCTGATGCACCCAGTCCGACGCGCGGCCGAAGCGCGTGTCCGTCGAAAACGCGTTTTCCGACATGATCGGCACGAGCTGATAGCCCTTCTGCGCCAGCAGGCGCATCTGCTCAAACACCCGCGCAAACGTGCAGAACGAGCCCGTCACCGCAAAGCCGATGCGCGCGCCTGTCTCAGCCATCCGCGCTTCCTCCCTTCCCGTCGTCCATGGCGCGCACCAGCGCGTCAAAGAGCGCCGCACCCGCATCCGCCGGCGCATAGCGCCCCGGCAGGCCGCTCTCCACGGCAATCTGCACGCCGATGTGTCTGGCCCACTCGACGTCCACGCCGTAGGGCGGGCTAGCCAGCTCGATGACCCACGCGCCGCAGGGCAGCGCAGAGAGCGCCGCCTCGCCCAGCACGCGCGCCGGAACGGTGCCAAAGACCACATCCGCCTGCGCGCAGGCCGAGGCCGCCGCCGTCAGCGGTACGGGATGCGCGCCCATATCGTGCGCCAGACGCATCTGCGCCTCGCTGCGCGCGCAGACGATGACGAACGCCTCCATCGCGCACAGCCGCGCCGTCAGCGCCTGCGCGATGCGGCCAACGCCCGTCACCACGCACGTCCTGCCCAGCAGCGCATGGCCCGTCCTTCGCGCCGCCGCGGCGATAGCGCCCTCCGCCGTCAGCTTCGCGTTGGTGAGCACAAATGCCTCGTCGCGCCCCGGGTCGAAAACCCGCTCCGCGCCCGGCACATCCCCCTGTTCCACGCCGCTGCCGGCGAGCAGTACGCGGCAGGGCGGCAGCAGGGCAAGTGTCTGTTCCCGCGTCAGTCCGCCGCCAACCAGCCGTCCATTTTCAAAGCTGCGCGGCCACGGCAGCATCACCGCGTCCGCACGCAGCTCCGTCCCTGCGTCGTCCTCATCGCAGATATGGCGCGCCTCCCAGCCCGCCGCGCGCGCCGCCTCCAGCGCCCCGCGCATCCTCTCGTCTCCGCCAAAGCAAAGAAGCCGCATCGTTCATCCCCTCCCGGCGAGAGTATGCGCGATGCGGCCTGAATATGAAAGCAATCGTTTCCCTGATGCAGGCGGCAGAAAAGGCTCGGCCGCTCCTTTATTCTTCTATGTGCTCCTGTCCCTGCGCGATGATCGTGCGCACATGCTCATCCGCCAGCGAGTAGAAGATGGACTTGCCCTCGCGGCGGCTCTTGATCAGCCTGCTCTGCTTGAGAATTCTGAGCTGGTGGGAGATAGCGGATTGCGTCATACCCAGCGCCTGCGCCAGATCGCACACGCAGACCTCCGCCTCAAAGAGCACAAACAGGATGCGGATGCGGGTGGAATCCCCAAAGACCTTGAACAGCTCCGCCAGATCGTAGAGCTCCGTCTCCTCCGGCATCGTCTCCCTCACGCGCCGAAGCAGCTCCTCGTGTACCTCCGTCGCCTCGCAGCAGAGCTGCTCGCGCTCCATGTCGGCCATGCGCCGCGCCTCCCTTCCTCTATGTCCAGTGTATCCGGCTTTACTCTGTAAGTCCCTCTGCTATGCTCCGGACTCGGTCGCAAAACAGCGGGACTTACATCGCTTGGTCGGAAATGCAACCGGCATCATGCCGGTTTACAGCTTCTTCACCATCAGCGCGCGGATGGCGTTGAGCACCGCGATCACCATCACGCCCACGTCCGCGAAGATCGCCGCCCACATGTTCGCAAGGCCCAGCGCGCCCAGCAGCAGGCAGACGAGCTTCACGCCGATGGCGAACACGATGTTCTCATACACGATGCGCATACACTTGCGCGCGATGCGGATGGCCTTGACGAGCTTGAGCGGGTCGTCGTCCATGAGCACCACGTCCGCCGCCTCGATGGCCGCATCCGAGCCGAGCGCGCCCATCGCCACGCCGATGTCCGCGCGGGAGAGCACGGGCGCATCATTGATGCCGTCGCCGACGAATACGAGCTTCTCTCCCGGCTTCTTCTGGACGAGCAGCGCCTCCACCTGCGCCACCTTGTCGTCCGGCAGCAGCTCGGCGCGCACCTCGTCCACGCCCACCTGTGCGGCCACATGCTCAGCGGCGCTCCTCGCGTCGCCCGTGAGCATGACGGTTTTTGTCACGCCGTTTTTGCGGAGCTGCTCCACGGCCTCGCGCGAGGTGGGCTTCACCACGTCGGAGATCAGGATGTGCCCGGCATACGCGCCGTCGATCGCCACATGCACAATCGTGCCCGGCTGGCTGCACGGGATGAAGCTCACGCCCAGCTCGCGCATCAGCTTGTCGTTGCCCACGGCGATGTGCACGCCGTCCACGGTCGCCGTTACGCCGCCGCCGGAAACCTCGCGCACGTCGCTGACACGGCTGGCGTCGATTTCCCTGCCGTGCGCGGCGCGCAGGCTGCGGCTGATCGGGTGACTGGAATAGCTCTCGGCCAGCGCGGCGTATTCGAGCACCTTCTCCTGCTCGAGCTCATTGTGATGGACGCCCACGACCTCGAACGAGCCGCAGGTCAGCGTGCCCGTCTTGTCAAAGACCACGGTTTTCGCCTGCGCAAGCGCCTCCAGATAGTTGGAGCCCTTGACCAGCACGCCCGCGCTGCTCGCCCCGCCGATGCCCGCGAAGAAGCTCAGCGGAATGCTGATGACCAGCGCGCACGGACAGCTGATGACCAGGAAGGTCAGCGCGCGGTAGACCCATTCGCCCCACATGGGCGCGCGGCCCATGAGCAGCATCGCGAGCGGCGGCAGCACAGCCAGCGCCAGCGCGCCGAAGCACACGGCAGGGGTGTACACGCGCGCAAAGCGGGAGATGAAGTTCTCCGACCGGGATTTCTTCGAGCTGGAGTTTTCCACAAGGTCGAGGATCTTGGAGACGGTCGATTCCCCGAACGCGCGGCTCGTGCGGATTCTCAGCACACCGGACATGTCGATGCAGCCGCTGATGACCTCGCCGCCCGCCGATACCTCGCGCGGCAGGCTCTCGCCCGTCAGCGCGCTGGTGTTCAGCGACGCGGAGCCCTCGACCACCACGCCGTCGATGGGCACCTTCTCGCCCGGCTGCACGACGATGATGCTCCCGACCTCCACCTCGTCCGGGTCAACACGCGTGAGCGCGCCGTCCTGCTCGATGTTGGCATAGTCCGGACGGATGTCCATCAGCGCACTGATGCTGCGGCGGCTCCTGCCCACGGCATAGCTCTGGAACAGCTCGCCGATCTGGTAAAACAGCATGACCGCCGTGCCCTCCTGATAGTCTCCCAGCGCAATCGCGCCCACCGTGGCGACCGCCATCAGGAAGTTCTCGTCAAACACCTGCCGGTTGAGGATGCCCTTGCCCGCCTTGAGCAGGATATCCCAGCCGATGACGGCATAGGGAATCATGTACAGCGCAGCTCCGAGCGCGCCCTGCGCGGGAACCCAGCGCAGCACGAGCAGCAGCACAACGGCCGCGATGATGCGCGCGAGCATCTTTTTTTGCTTCTTGCTCACAGTTCAGCCCTCTCTCCCTTTCGCTTTGCCCCGCGCCCGTGCGCGGTACACGACGCTTACAGCTCGATGTCGCAGTCGCTCTCCACACGGCGGCAGTTTTTGAGCACCTGCTTCATCACCTCGCCGGGCTGCGCGCCTTCCTCAAATTCCACGATCATCTTCAGCATCATGAAATTGACGACCGCGTCCTTCACGCCGGGGGTCTTTTTCGCGGCCTCCTCCATCTTGCTCGCGCAGTTTGCGCAGTCCACGTCGATCTTATAGGTCTTCTTCATGCTGAGCGCCCCTTTCGTCGGATTCTGACTGATTATCATTTGAACAATCGTTCAAATGTTTAATTGAATTATAGCACGTTTTCACCGCCTGTCAAGGGATTCTGCAAAAAAAAACGCGCGGAAGGCCTGTTTCCTCCCACGCGATGCTGATTATGATTTTTATAGGCAGCAGAACAGCGGATAATACATCATCCGCCCGCCGCTGCAGCACATGCACAGCGCCTCCATCGCCAGAATCGAGCAGCAGATATTCCCGCGCCCGAACGTATGGCGGCCGTATTCCTCGCCGCGCTGGCTGTACGCCGAGCCGCCGCCCTGAAGCTGGCTGAGCAGGCTCTGGTACTGCATGTTGCCCGGCTCCATATTGACAGCCTGCCGCGCGTATTCCATCGCCTGCGCATTGTTGTGCAGGCCGCTCTGCGCCAGCGCGTTCAGGTAATACCAGCGCGCATTGCGTCTGCCCGGCTCCACGCTGCCCAGCGCGTTGAGCGCCTCGGCATAGTGGCCGGTGTTGATGTAGTTCTGCGCGGCGCGCATCTCCACGGGATCCGCCTGCCCCTGCTGCGCGTAGCCGCCGTAACCGCCGTAACCGCCGCCATAGCCGCCGCCCCAGAAGCTGGAAAACGGATCATCCTGCGCATAGCCGCCGCCCGCGCTCTGCTGCTGCGGCCCGTTGTAGCCGCTGCCCGCGCGCGCGCCGCCGCCCTGCCGCCTGTGCATGATCTCCTCGTAGGCCTGCTGAACCTCCATGAACTTCTTCTCCGCCTGCGCCGCGTCGGGCTTGCCCACGTTCGCGTCGGGGTGATACTTCTTGCACAGGGTACGGTAGGCCTTCTTCACCTCGTCGTCGGTGGCCGTCGGCGGCACGCCCAGCACCTGATACGGATCTGTCATTGCTCTTTTTTCGCCTTTCTTCTCTCGGTTGCGTTTTCAAACCTCAGCCACACGCCGGAATAGAGGATGTTGCGCATGATCTCCGCATCCTGCAAAATCGGCAGGCACTCAAAGGCCTGCGTCGCGCGCGCCATCATGTCCCCGAGCATCTGCTCGCAGCTCTGCACAAAATCCGCAGCCCCGCTCCTCGAGATCAGCGGGTTGTAATTCCCCTTGCGCTGGTCCCGCTCGATGTCCTCATAGCAGTCACACAGGTAGATGAACTTGCCCAGATAAAAGCCCAGCTCACGCAGGTCGCGCTCGTATACGTCCGGGCGCATCACCATCAGCTCGGCCATCAGCTCACCCGTCAGGTTCGCCGCCGCGTCAAGGTTCGGGTCGCTGCGCCGCTCGACCTCGTGCAGCGCGGCCACATAGTGCTCCACCGCCTGCCGCTGCCGGGGCAGCGCCTCACCCGCGCGCATCGCAGCACCCTTGAGCAGGTGGCTCTCGGCCAGCCTGTCCACACGGCGCTCGTCCTCCCAGCCATCCAGAAGATCGTAATAGGAGACGAGCGCGCTCAGGTCGGCGCAGTAGTCGATCGCCTCGTTGCCCAGCATCAGCCGCTTATGCACGGGATGGAAGCCGCAGCGGTGCTTTTCCTCCGTTGTCTGCGTCTCATACAGCGCCGTGAGCAGCATCGCCAGAAACGTCATCTCAAAGCTCAGCGCCATGCGGCACACGCTGCCGCATCGCTTTCCGATGGCGCGGCACAGCCCGCAGTAAAAGCCGCGGTAGCGGTCAAACTCGCGGAACTTGAGCTCATCCTGCCGAACAGTCATCACGCCCAGCAACGCTTGCGCCTCCCTTCCCGCCTGTCATGCTTTCCAATCGTCCGTCATTATAGCATAGCGCCGTGCGATGAACAAGGGGATGCGGTTCAAATGTCGTTTCCCGCGCCCGAATCCGCCCCATGCGGCACTCATTTGCGCCTCAGAGGCAGCGTCGCGAAGTACACGCACGCGGCCACCAGCACGATTGCCGCGCCCGCGGAGGTGTTCAGATAATAGGAAAGAATCAGCCCCGTCACGCCGCAGAAGAGCGCGATGAGCACGCTGTCGCGCAGGTAGGCCGCCGCGTTGCGCGCGATGTTGCGCGAGGCCGCCGCCGGGAGGATCAGCAGCGAATTGATGAGCATCACGCCCACCCAGCGGATGGACACCATCACCGCCACAGCCACCAGCGTCGTGAAGGCGTATTCCACCAGATGCGCGTGCACGCCGCGGCTCTGTGCCAGCGGCGCGTTGACGCTCGTCATCATCAGCGGGTTAAACAGCAGCGCCCAGCACGCCGCGGTGACGAGCAGCGCGACGAGCAGCGCCAGCAGGTCGCCCTGCGTCACGGAGAGCACGTCGCCCACGAGCACGTTCGAGTATTTGGCAAACGCCCCGCCGCGCGAGAGCACCACCAGGCCCAGCGCGATGGAGGTCGAGGAAAAGACGCTGATGATCGTGTCCGCGCTCATCTTGGAGTGGTGCTTGACGAAGGTAATCAGCGCCGCCCAGAACACGCCGAAGATCAGCATGGAGAGCATCTGGCTCTCCATGCCCAGCACCACGCCCAGCGCCACGCCGGTGAGCGCGCTGTGGCCCAGCGCGTCGGAGAAGAAGGCCATCTTGTTGTCCACGGCCATCGTGCCCAGCATCCCCAGCAGCGGCGTGATGAGCAGCAGCGCCAGCAGCGCGTTTTTCATGAAGGTATAGTGCAGCCACTCGAAGGGGAGCAGCGCATCCATCGCGGCATATACGGCGTTCATGCCCGCCCTCCTTTCGCATAGAAGACCTGCTCAAACTCCGGCGAATCGAGCACGACCTCCGGCGATCCCTGCTTGATGACCGTGCCCTGCATCAGCACCACGCGGTCGGCATAGCGCTCCACCACGCCCAAGTCATGGGAAACCAGCAGGATGGCCATATGGTTTTTGTGCTTGAGCTCGCTGACCGTCTGGTAGAAGCTCTCCAGCCCGTTCTGATCCACGCCGGAGACCGGCTCATCCAGAATCAGCAGATCGGGCTGCGGGGTCAGCGCCAGCGCCAGCAGCACGCGCTGAAGCTCCCCACCGGAGAGCGCGCCCAGCGGCCTGTCGGCCAGCTTCTCGCAGTGGGTGCGCGCGAGCGCCTCCGCCACGCGGCCGCGCATCCTGCGGTTCACGCCCAGAAACACTGCGCGCGGCGTTAGCGCGGCGGCGAGGAAGTCCATCACCGTCACCGGGGAGGAGCGGTCAAACTCGAGCTGCTGGGGCACATAGCCTGTGCGCAGCTCCGCGGCGGGCAGGCCGTCGCTCGTCAGATGGCGCACCGTGCCCGTGTGCTCCACCTGCCCCAGCAGCGCGCGCAGCAGCGTCGTCTTGCCCGCGCCGTTCGCGCCGATGAGCGCGGTCAGCTCGCCGCAGTGGATGTGCAGGCTCACGTCCTTGAGCAGCACCTGTCTGCCCATCGTCACGCCGAGGTGATCGACCTCGATGCGGCACAGGCGGCAGGGCGCGTTGTCCGCGCAGGGCGCGGGATGCGGGCAGTGTGCGTGAGCGTGCCCCGCGGGCGCCGGAACCCGGCTGTTTGTCTTCTGCGTCATCGCTCAAGCGCCTCCGTCAGCACACGCGCATTTTCGCGCATCGCGCGCTCATAGCTGTCCATTTCTCCGTCGCCGGTCACAGCCGGGTCGAGCGTGTAGAGGGCCGCGCCCGTCTCCCGGGCGATGGTCTCCGCCGCGCGCTGAGGATACTGCGGCTCCACAAACAGCGCCGGCACGCCGAGGCTGCGCACCAGATCGCACATCTCGGCGATCTCGCGCGTGCCCGGATCCTCGCCCGGCTCGCTCTCGATCACCCCGGCCACATTCAGCCCGAACGCCCGCGCAAAGTAGGCAAACGCCTCGTGAAAGGTAATGATGTTGGCCCCCGCCAGCGGTGCAAGCTGCTCGGTCAGCTCCACGTCCAGCGCCGTCAGCTTCTGAATATACGCCGCCGCGTTGTCGCGGTAGGCCTGCGCGTGCGCGGGGTCGGCAGCGGCAAGCCCCTCGGCGATGTTGCCGACCTGCACGATGGCCAGCTCCGGGTCGAGCCAGACGTGCGCGTTGAGCAGCTCGCCCTCGTGGGCGTGCCCATCGTCATGATCGTGCTCGTGCGTCTCGTCCGAGGGCAGCATGTCGATGCCCTCCGAGGCGACGATCACCGGCAGATCCGTGCGCAGGGAAAACACCTTGTCCATGAACTGCTCCATACCGCCGCCGTTGACGATGAGCGCGGAGGCCTCCTCCAGCGTCGCCATGTCGCGCGTCTGGAGCTGATAGTCGTGCAGGCAGCCGACGCTCCTGTCGGCCATGTTTGTCACGGTGACGCCGTCGATACCCGCGCAGACGTTCTGCGCAAAGACGTACATCGGGTAAAACGACGTAACCACCTGAAAGCCCTCCGAGCTCTGCGCCGAGCAGCCCCCGGCAAGCAGGCAGGCAAGCAGCAGCGCGGTCAGCGCCGCAAAGCGTTTGCATTGCATGATGATAGAAACCGTCCTTTCCCGTCGGGCAGGCGAATGGGTATAACCCGACAACTGTTTAATCTTCTTCCTCCTCCCCTGTTTTTCCTGCCTGTCGGCGAAGAAATTCGCGTTTGTCGAACGTTTTTTCTTGCCCGCCGCGCCTGTTTTTGGTAAGCTGGGAGCACAAAAACCGCGGTCCGCGTGCCGGATCGCGCCAAGTAGGAGGCAACGCCCATGACAAGCGCGCATACGCCCCTGATCGACCGGGAGCGCGGCCTTTCCCTCGCCGGAAACGACGCCCAGATCTACAGCACCTTCCTCGCCGCCTTTCCAACGGACACGACCTGCGCCGCGATGCTCTGCGCGCTCGACGCGGGCGACGTGCACGACGCCTTTCTCTGCGCCCACTCGCTCAAGGGGCTCTGCGCGCAGCTTGGCCTGTTGGCGCTGGGCGAGGCATCCTCCGCCGTCTGCGAGCTGATGCGCGGCGGAGACGAAGGGAATCTGCCCGCCGCCCGGGCGCGCGCACAGGATGTCGCCGCGCTGCACGAGGCCACCTGCGACGCCATCCGCGACAGCGGAGCCGTTTCCTTCCGCTGAGGCGGCACACGAAACACCGCACGGGGGATTTGTAATTTCCCCCGCTTTGTGCTATCATAGGGATAGCTGACCGCCCGATGCGGCGTTCACCGCTATCCCGTCCGGCAGAGCAGCCGCGCGCCGGGCGTCATCAAGGAGGGCCTGCCCTATGCCCGAAACCTTTGTCATCGTCGATGGCAACAGCCTGATGCACCGCGCGTTTCACGCCCTGCCCCCGCTGGCTAGCGAGGACGGCGTATACACCAACGCCGTCTTCGGCTTTCTGTCCATGCTGCTCAAGGTCGTCGCTGACGAAAAGCCGGAGTATCTCGCCGTCGCCTTTGACCTGCATGGCCCGACCTTCCGCCACGCGGACTACGGCGAATACAAGGCCGGGCGCAAGCCCACCGCGCCGGAGCTGCGCCCGCAGTTTGATCTGGTGCGCGAATGCCTGACGGCGATGGGCGTGCGCCAGCTCACCTGCCCCTCCTTTGAGGCGGATGACATTCTGGGCACGATGGCCCGCCGCTGCGAGGAGGCGGGCATTGCCGCGCTGCTCGTCACGGGCGACCGGGACTCCATGCAGCTCGTCAGCGAGGGCACGACGGTGCTCTACACCCGCCGCGGCGTCAGCGACGTGGTGCGCTACACGCCCGAGCGCGTGCTGGAGGACTTCGGCGTGACCCCAGCGCAGATTCCCGATCTCAAGGGGCTGATGGGCGACGCGAGCGACAACATCCCCGGCGTGCCCGGCATCGGCGAAAAGACGGCTGTCAAGCTGCTTGGCGCCTATGGAACGATTGAAAACGCCTTCGCCCACGCAGCGCAGGATCTCAAGGGCAAGCAGCGCGAGAAGATGCTCGACGGTCAGGCATCGGGCCTGATGAGCAAGAAGATCGCCACCATCACCCGCGCCGTGCCGCTTGACGACGTGACGCTTGACGACTGCCGTCTGGGCGACATGTCCGGTGCGCTGCCCATCTTCGAGCGTCTCGGCCTGCGCACGCTGTCCGCGCGCCTTGCGCAGATGTGCGCGCCGCAGGAGGAGGCCCCCGCCGCCGCGCCCGCGCGGCAGTGGCAGGAGCCTGCCGCCCTGCTCAGCGTTCAGGAGGCAGAGCAGTGGCTCGGTGTCCTGCCCGAGGGCGCGCGCGCCGCGCTGATGATGGATGATTCCGGCGTGACCCTCGCCTTCGAGGATGGACGCCGGGCCGCCATGCCCTTTGCGCAGGGGCTGCTCGGCGGCGGGCTCGACCCGGAGCAGGCTCTGCGCGCGCTTGCGCCGCTGCTCACGGGCTCCCGCACGCTCGTGCTCTGGAATGCCAAGCGGCTGATGACGGTGCTCGCGCCGTGGGGGCAGCAGCTCACCGCGCCCTTTGACGACGCGCAGCTCGTCGCGTATCTTCTCGCCCCGCAGAATGGACGCTATGAGCCCCCCGCCGATGCCGCCGCGCTGCTTGAGCAGTGGGCGCGCGACGCGGCGGAGCTGGAGCGCGAGGGCATGACGGCGCTCTACCGCAACGTGGAGCTGCCGCTGCTGCACACGCTCTTTGCGATGGAGCGCGTGGGCTTCCTCGTGGACAGGGACGAGCTGCGCCGGCTGGGCGAGGCCTATCACGCGCAGATCGAGTCGCTGCGCGCCGAAATCTTCGAGATGAGCGGCGGCACGCCCTTCAACCTCAACAGCCCGCAGCAGCTGGGCGACGTGCTCTACGGCCGCCTCGGCCTGCCCGCGAAGAAGAAGACCGCCCGCGGCTACTCCACCGACGCGGACACGCTGGCTGAGCTCGCGCCGCTGCACCCGATCATCGACAAAATCCTGCTCTACCGGCAGGTTTCCAAGCTCAACAGCACCTATATCGACGGCCTGCTCAAGCTCACCGGGCGCGACGGCCGCATCCACACTTGGTTCGACCAGACGATCACCGCCACCGGACGCATCTCCTCCAGCGAGCCGAACCTGCAAAATATCCCCGTGCGCACGGAGATGGGCCGCGAGGTGCGCCGAGCGTTCATCGCCGCGCCGGGCTGCGTGCTCGTCGATGCGGACTACTCGCAGATCGAGCTGCGCCTGCTGGCGCACCTTTCCGGCGACGCCGCCATGTGTGAGGCCTTCACCCTCGGGCAGGATATTCACGCCCGTACGGCCGCCGAGGTCTACGGCGTGCCGCTTGAGGAGGTCACGCCGAAGATGCGCTCGAGCGCCAAGGCGGTCAACTTCGGCATCGTCTACGGCATCAGCGACTTCGGGCTGGCCAGCAACCTCAAAATCTCCCGCAAGGAGGCCGGGGAGTTCATCGACCGTTACTTCGCCCGCTATCCCGCCGTTCGGGCGTTCATGGACGCCTGCGTAGCACAGGGCAAGGCCGAGGGCTACTCCGTTACCATGTACGGCCGCCGCCGTCCGCTGCCGGAGCTTTCCTCCCCCAACTACAACCGCCGCCAGTTCGGCGAGCGCGCTGCGATGAACACGCCCGTGCAGGGCGCGGCGGCGGACATCATCAAGATCGCCATGAACGCCGTGCACAGGCGGCTGGCCGAGGAGGGACTCGCCGCCCGGCTCATCCTTCAGGTACACGACGAGCTGATCGTCGAGGCTCCGGAATCCGAGCAGGAGCAGGTGAGCGCGCTGCTGCGCGAGTGCATGGAAAATGCGGCCAGCCTGCGCGTGCCGCTCGTCGCCGACGTGCACGCCGGACGCTCGTGGTTTGATACCAAATAACGGCAGCGTGCAGGGTTTTGGCGCATTTGTTCGTCATATTGCTAAAAAAGCGAAGTCTACCGGCCTGTTCGCCCATGCTTGAAGCGCTCAAAGGCGCTCATAACGGAGATTCTGCCCTATGAAAATCGGAATTACCGGCTCCATTGCCTGCGGAAAGAGCACGGTCAGCGCCTATCTGCGCGGCTTGGGCTATCCCGTCGTGGACGCGGACGCCATTTCCCGCGCGCTGACCGCACCGGGCGGCGAGGCGCTGCCCCTGCTGCGCGCAGCCTTTGGCGACGGCGTGTTTGACGGCGAGTGCCTCAACCGCCGCGCGCTGGGCGCGCTGGTCTTTTCAAGCGATGCAGCGCGCGCACAGCTCAACGCCATTCTGCATCCGATGATTATCGCGCAGACCGAGCGGGAGCTTCTCGCCCTTGACACCCCCGGTCGCCTCGTCTTTGGCGACGTGCCGCTGCTCTATGAGTGCGGCATGGAGCGCCTGTTTGACTGCGTGTGGGTCGTCGCCGCTCCGCGGGAGCGGCAGCTTGAGCGCCTGCACCTGCGGGACGGCCTGAGCCGGGAGCAAGCCGCCGCGCGCATCGACGCACAGATGCCCCAGCAGGAGAAGATCGCCCGCGCCGATGCGGTCATCGACACCGACGCAGCGCCTGAGCAGACCCGCCTCCGGGTGGATGCGCTGCTTGAGCAGCTTGCCGAAAGGAGCCACGCATGAACACACCGCCCTCCCCTGCGCCCCGGCGCAGACGGCGCGACGCACAGCCCGTCATTCCCCGCCTGCCGGACGAGCCCATCCAGCTCGAGCAGGATGCGCCCGCCCCGGCGCGCAGGCGAAGCAGCGCAGCGCAGAGCCGCCCATCCGCACCGCGCCGCAACGCGCCCTCCGCCCGCCTCGCCGCGGCGATGGAGGCCATGCCGCCGCAGCTTCGCACAGCGCTGCTCATCATGCTGGCGTTCATTTTTCTGATGAGCGCGGTCGCCATCACGCGCAGCTATCTTGCCGCGCAGGAGGAGCGCCGCCGTCTGGAGGCCGAGGCTGCCGAGCGCGCACAGCATCCGCTCTACTATGCCGAGCTGATCGAGCAGTACGCTCAAGCCCAGGGGCTCGACCCTGCGCTCGTCTCCGCCATCATCCTGTGCGAATCGAGCTTTAACCCGATGGCCGAGAGCCGCCTTGGCGCCCGCGGCCTGATGCAGCTGATGGAGGATACTGCCGCGTGGGTCGCCCACAAGCTGGGCGAGGACGGCGAGGATTACTCCTTTGACCGCCTCTACGACCCGGAAACCAACATCCGCTTTGGCACATGGTATCTGGGCTATCTGTCCCGCCGCTTTGACGGCGACGCGAAGAAGATCGTCTGCGCGTATCACGCCGGGCAGGGCAATGTGGACAGCTGGCTTTCCAACCCGCAGTACAGCAGCGACGGCGTGACACTTGACACCATCCCCACGCAGGATACCGCCGCCTACGCCTCCCGCGTGCTGCGTGCGCAGGCCGTCTATCAGAAACACTACTTCCCGCAGTCCACACCTTCCCCCGCCATGTAGAAGACGTGCATCTGTGTACATCCTATGTCATCGCATACAGCCTTCACGCCCTGTTATTCATTTTCCCCGCATATAAAGGAGACGCTCATGTCCATCAATCGCCTGTGCACCGCTCTGGTGCTGCTGCTCCTGCTTGCGCTGGGCGCGCCCGCGCTGGCTTCCACCACCTCGCTGACCTGCGCCGTCATGGCTACGGACGACCTGCGCCTGCGCCCGCTGGAGCTCAATCAGCGCGATGTGGTCAGCGTGCTCGATCTCGTCTACGAGGGGCTCTTCACGCTGGACGACAACTATCAGCCCCAGCCGGAGCTGGCCTATTCCTACGAATTCATCAACGACGGACGGCGCATCAGCATCACGCTGCGCGACGACGTGACCTTCCACAACGGCGAGAAGCTGACCGCATACGACGTGGTCGCCACACTGGACGCGATGTACGCGCTCTCCGGCTTTGACGAGGATCTCAAGTCCGATGTGGACACCGCCGACCGCGGGCTGTACTACGCGACCTTCTACTCCATCAAATCCTGGGAGGCCACGGACGAGCGCACGCTGCTGCTGACGCTGCGGCGCGCGGGCTACGGCACGCTCTACGCGCTGACCTTTCCCATCCTTCCCGCCTCTCAGACAGGCAACGACATGCCCGCGGGCACAGGCCCATACAGGTACGACGGCTACGAGGCGGGCAGCGCCATCTGGCTGACGGCCAACACCTCCTGGTGGAAGCGCACGCCGCAGGTGCGCAACATCCGCGCGAGCATCTATTCAAGCGCCGACCGGGTGCTGACGGCCTTCGACCTGCAGGATGTGGATGTGGCGCTCACCCGCTCCATCAACGCCTCCCGCTATTCCGGCTCGCTGAACTCGTATTCGCTCTCCGCGCGCACGCGGCAGCTCGAGGTGCTGCTCGTCAACCGCAGCTACTCGCTTTTCAAGAGCGATGACAACGGTGAAAACCTCGTCCGCCGGGCGATTTCCTACGCCATCAACCGCAGCGAGCTCATCTCCTCGGTCTATCAGGGCATGGCCTCCGTCGCCTACACGCCGATTCCGGCGGGCACATGGCTCTCCAACGAATCGACCATCAACGACATCTACGACCCGCTGATGGCCGCCTCGCTGCTGGACAGCGCGGGCTACAAGCTCGCCGACGACGGCAAGCGCTACAAGGACGGCAAGGAGATGGACACCCTGCGCATCCTCGTCTACGATGAGCCGGGCTCCACCGTGCGCACCAACGCCGCCAACAAGATCGTCGAGCAGCTCAGCGCCGTGGGCATCTCCGCCTATGTCGCCACATGGTCGCGCGCCGCCGTGCTGGAAAAGCTCATCAGCGGCAACTACTCCCTCGCGCTGTGCGCATTCAACTTCGACGTCTGCCCCGACCCCGGCTTTACCATCGCCTCCACCGGCGCGTGCAACTACACGCGCTACCGCTCCGACGAGATGAACAGCCTCATCACCACGCTGCGCAAATGCGTCTCCGCCGACGATTACCGCAGCACCATGAGCAGCATCCAGCTCCAGTTTGTGCAGGATCTGCCGTATCTGCCGCTGTACTGGCGCTCCGGCTCGCTGCTTTCCCGCTCCGCCTTCACGGACGCCCGCGACATCCGCGAGCTGGAAATGCTGCGCGGCGTCGAAAGCTGGACGGACTGACGCGCAGCAGAATACAGAGCATCCCCCTTTACCGCAACGGGACACCCCCCGCGATCCGGCAAAGGGGGCTTTGCTTCGCGCTGTCGTCCTGCTTATACTGTTCTTCGATAAAAGCATTTCTTCCGGTTTCTCGTTATACTGTCTTGCACTTAAAAGCTCGAATATAAGCGCGAAGCGAAGAAGGGAGTTTGAGGGATGAAATCCCTCAAGCAGGCTTGGGCGGCAGCCCAATGTTCCCTTATTGTTCAAAAGAAAAAGCAGTTTCAGAGCAGGATG
>JALFHA010000005.1 GCA_022776785.1 Clostridiales bacterium
GCGGCCCGGAAGCGCGACGATCCAATTCTTAGCGCGGGTAAAGAAGCCGGGCTTGTCCGTCTTCTTGACTTCCTTTTTTTCAGACATCTCTTTCACATCCTTATCCGTCTTGCGCAGGAATCAGCGGGTTTCCTTATGAACCGTGTGCTTCTTGCAGAAACGGCAGTACTTGCTCATTTCGATACGGTCCGGATTGTTGCGCTTATTCTTCATCGTGTTGTAATTGCGTTGCTTGCACTCCGTGCAGGCCAGCGTGATCTTCACGCGAACACCAGCAGCAGCCATACAAGACACCTCCTTCTCCTATGTGCAGGCAGAATCTGCCCGCCAAACATGCTCGCTTATTATACGCCCGCGGGATGGAGTCTGTCAACCGTTTTTTGCAATTTTTCAAAGTTTCTTTGAAAGACCTCCCGATTTCTCCGTTTTTCTCGCGTTTTCGCATTTGCGGCCCCGGAAAATCAAGGAATATCAGGATTCCTTTCCGCCCTCACGCGCCGCCTGACGCCAAGCGTCGCCTCAAAGCTCATGTCCATGAGCGCCAAAGCGAGCGCCAGAGGCACGCTGCCGTCCAGCAGCACGCTCACCCAGCGCTCCTTGTTCATGTGGTATGCCGGCAGGATGCCCTCCCTCCCGCGCAGCGAGACGGCCAGCGCGGGGTCGGTTTTCACGTTCATCACGTCAATCCGCTCCTCGCCGCCCAGCCCCAGCGCGCTTTTCTTCACCCGCATCAGCAGCGCAAACCACTTGCCGCTGCCCTCGTGGCGCAGCACGAGCGAGTCCGTATCCCCGGAAAACGGGCAATCCGGCTCCGTGCCGTAGCTCTCCAGCGCATAGCGCAGCATGGCTTCGCGCGTAGCGGGGGTCTGCTCGTCCATGTTCTCGCCTCCGGAAAAATGCTCCTCCTGTGCGGGGGAGAAAATATCGTACTGTACTTCGTCTATCCTTTGTTTTGCAAAACTCCCCGTCAGGTATCGCTTCGCTCCCTGACTGCCGTGTTGGTATGGCTGCTCCAGCTTGGGGAACGTTGGGCTGCCGCCCAAGCCCGCTTGGGGATTTCATCCCCAAACCCCTTCATTGCTTCGCGGCGCGTTGCCGTCGATTACCAGTCAATCGCGCTGAACGGGATAAAGCCGCACACCGGCTGGCCGTTCAGCTCGCCGCGGACGTATGCGTACTCCTTGCCCTTCGTGCCGTAGCGGTAGTAGGCCAGATAGACGAGCTGCTCGCCCCGATCCGCGTAGGCCAGGATCTCGCTCTCCATCAGCGGATCGTCGGTCAGCGCGCAGTCCTCGGCCAGCGTCACCGTCCAGTAGGCGAAATTGACGCTGCGCGTCGCCTCGATGGTAATCATGTTCAGCTTGTTTTTTGGCACCCAGCCCACGCGGTAGCCGCCGTTGTTCTTTTCATAGCGCATCAGCAGCCACGCGCCCTCCCAGCCGGCGCTGTCCGCGCCGCCGGAGGTCGCCAGCATCGCCTTGCCATTGGCGCCGCGCACGGCATTCAGATCGGGCGCAGAATAGACGGGGTACTTGTCATGCTCGCCGAGCGCGTGCTCCACGCCGAACTTGATGACGTACTCGCGCGCCTGCCGCTCCGTTCCCGCCGCGGACGCGCTGACCGTGCCTGCGCCGTTCTTGTTTTCTGAAAGCGCCAGCGCCGACATGGGCAGCGCCAGCAGGAGCAGCGCGACGGTCAGAGCCAGACAGAATCTTTTGAGCTTCATCGAAATTTTCCCCCTCACCTGTTGCAGTTGGAAACCTGTGGTATGCTTCTTGAATCAGCATATCACATCGAGCGCCCTTGTCAAGGCTTTTCATCGAAAAAAAGGAGACCCCGACGAATCGGGATCTCCCTTAATTGCTTTTGCGCTTTGCCGCGGACTCGATTACTCGATGACCTTGGTGACAACGCCGGAGCCGACGGTACGGCCGCCCTCGCGGATAGCGAAGCGGAGCTTCTCTTCCATAGCGATCGGGGTGATCAGCGTGCACTCCATGTCCACGTTGTCGCCCGGCATGACCATCTCAACGCCCTCCGGGAGCTTGATGCTGCCGGTCACGTCGGTGGTACGG
>JALFHA010000006.1 GCA_022776785.1 Clostridiales bacterium
TTTTCGGTGTTTCATAATCATAGGATAGATATTTCGTCATCATGTAGCCGTTTTCCATGCCGATGACGACGGCGCTGTACCCGTTCCACGCTTCGCCTGTCACCCACACCGGGCAACCGGTGAAATACAGGCCCATCGACGGCTCGTCCTTCGAGCAGCCCGCACGCAGGTGCACCCTGTCGGACTGCCCGCGCACGGTCGCCCAGCCCTGAGCGCACGCGCACGACGCGAGCAGACACAGCGCAAGCACGAGCGCGATCAGAATTGCTTTCTTCGTTTTCATTGCAAAGCCCCCTTTTCCTTCCCCGCCGTCGGCCCCTGCACGGGTCGATCCGGCGTCTGTCTATATAACGAAGCAGCGGAAGCAAACCCTGCCGTTTCAGGAAAAAACCGGCAAAATCAGTTCCCGCTGCCTTCATACTCATGCGCTTACAGCAGCGTGATGCCCGCCCTGTCAAACGCCTCGCGGGTCGTCTCATCCCAGATGGAGGACTGCACCTCGCCGATATGCGCTTTGCCCAGCAGCAGCATACACAGTCGGCTCTGACCGATGCCGCCGCCCATCGTCAACGGCAGTCTGCCCTCCAGCAGCATTTTGTGGAAGGGCAGCGCGCGCCGCGCGTCGCACCCGGCGAGCGTGAGCTGGCGGTCGAGCGACTCCGGGCTGACGCGGATGCCCATTGAGGAGATCTCCATCGCGCAGCCCAGCACGGGATGCCAGAAGAAGATGTCGCCGTTCATATCCCAGTCGTCGTAGTCCGGCGCGCGGCCGTCGTGCGGCCTGCCGCTGCGCAGCTTGCCGCCGATGCCCTGGATGAACACCGTGCCGTGCTCGCGCACGAATTCATTCTCGCGCTGCTTGGGCGTGAGGTCGGGATAGCAGTCCTCCAGCTCCTGCGCGGTGACAAACGTCACCTCCCGCGTGAGCAGCGGCGTCTCGCACAGCTGCGGATACTTGCCCCGCACGGTGAGCTGCGTGTCGCAGATGCTCTCCACGATGGAGCACACCGCCTGATGGAGCGTGAAAATCGTGCGCGATTCCTCGGTGATGACCTTCTCCCAGTCCCACTGATCGACGTAGATGGAGTGCAGGTTGTCCAGCGCCTCGTCGCGGCGGATGGCGTTCATGTCGGTATAGATACCCTTGCCCGGCAGGATGTCATAGCGGTAGAGCGCCATGCGCTTCCACTTCGCCAGCGAGTGGACGACCTGCCCCTGCGCAGCAGCGGCGGGGATGTCGAAGCTGACCGGGCGCTCCACACCGTTGAGATCGTCGTTCAAGCCGGAGGACGGCTCGACGAACAGCGGCGCGGACACGCGCTTGAGGTTGAGCGCGCGGGCCAGCGAATCCTGAAACACGCGCTTGATGAGGCTGATGGCGCTCTGCGTCTGGTAGAGCGAAAGATGCGGGGCATAGCCCTCAGGAATGAACGATGCGCTCATGCGGAAATCTCCTCTTTGATGTTTTCCGGTTGTAATGCTTTCCGGTTCAGTCCCCGCCCGCGCGGGGAAAAGCCATGTATGAGTATACCGCATCCGGGGAAAATTGCCAACTGTTTTGTGGCTATTCAAAAAGGGAGAGGCGGCGCTTGCCGTCCCTCCCCCAGTCGCAGTCCCAACTGCATATAGCCTCGGGCCTTCTGATTACATCAGGCTGAACGCCGCCACCAGCGGGAACAGCACGACTGTCAGCACCGTGCCCAGCGACAGCGTGGTTGCGACATACTCGCCGTCCTCGCCCATATCGGCGTACAGCGGAATGATGAACGGCGCGGGCAGCGTGTATTGCAGCATGAGCGCGAGCATCAGCAGCTTGTCATACGGGATAAGGGCAAAGAGCACCGCGGAAACGACGCCCATCACGCCCATCATCACCAGCAGGCGCAGGCCAAGCGTCGTGGCGACGGGGCGCAGCAGCTTGCGGCTGAAGCGGAGCTGATAGCCCACCACCAGCAGGATGAGCGCGGAGGTCGGCTTGGTGATGAAGTCCATCAGCGAGAGCAGCACCGTGCCCAGCCCCGTCGGCGCGATGGCCTTATAGACGCCCAGCGCGCCGAGCAGCACGCCCAGCAGCATCCCGACGCAGGCCTTGTTGGTGAGCATATTGCGCAGCATCGCGCGGGGCGTGAGCTTCTCGCCGCCCGCAGACTTGAGCGCCGCGAGGAACACGGTATAGGCGAACATCGTCTGCCCGATGTCCACCATCGCGTACACGGAGGTCTTGCCCGCCCCGGCCAGCAGCGCGTAGAGCGAATAGCCGAGCATACCGCCCTCAAACGAGGTCATCAGCAGCGGCATGAAGCGCCCGTAAGGCGCGACAAAGCGGCGCAGCAGATAGCCCGCCGCCAGCGAGAGCAGGCAGCCCGCAAACACCAGAACGAAAACCAGCAGCAGCTTGCCGCTGTACTCCGCCGTGAAGAACGCCTGAAACAGCACCACCGGCAGCAGCACATCGCCGATGATGGCCTTGAGCCCCGCGTGGCGCTCATCGTTGAGCACGCCCGTGCGCGCGCACACGCGACCGAGCACGATCATAACCAGCACGGGCAGCACCATGCTGATGATTTGAGTGACCATGTTGATTTCCATCCTTCCTCGCTTGTAGATTTCGCGCAGAAACCAGCTCCGCAAATCTGCCCCGCTTCAATCGTAGGCTGCTGCGCAGCCTGCTCTGAAACTGTTCTTCGATTAAAGTATTCTTTGCGGTTTCCAATCTCCGCCTGCCTGCTTCCCGCACAGCGGGCGGCAGGCTACGATTCCAAACCTGCTTGGGGATTTCATCCCCAAACCCCATCATCGCTTCGCGCTTATATCTGATGCTTAAAAGGGAGAGCCGCAGCCGCAGCCCTCCCCGACGTTTCTCCGCGGTTATGCGTGAATCGCGTCCTGATAGAATTCGTATGCTTCCTTATCGGTCGCCTTCTGGTGGACGATCATGCGGATGGCCTTCGCCATCTCCACCGGATGCTCGCTCTGGAAGATATTGCGGCCCATATCCAGGCCGCGCGCGCCGCCCTGAATGGAGCGGTATGCCAGCGTGAGCGCCTCGTCCTCGGGCAGCTTCTTGCCGCCGGCCACGACGATCGGCACGGGGCAGGCCGCAACGACCTCCTCGAAGTTCTCGCAGTAGTAGGTCTTGACGAGCTGCACGCCCATCTCCGCGACGATGCGCGTCGCGAGCTTGAAGAAGCGGTCGGTGCGCTCCATCTGCTTGCCGACAGCCACCACGCCGAGCGTCGGGATACTGTAGCGCATACCCGCGTTGATGCAGCGGGAGAGGTTGTCGATGGAGGAGAGCTGGCCGTCCGCGCCGATGAAGGTCTGCACGGCGATGCAGTCGGCGTTCATGCGAATCGCGTCCTCGATATCCACGGCGACGACCTCATGGCTGAGGTCATCGTTGAGCATGGAGGAGCCGGACGTCACGCGCAGGGCCACGCCCTTGCGGTACGTCGGGGGAACGCAGGTGCGCAGCGCGCCGCGCGTGCCCATGAACACATCCACCTGCTCGGCGAGCTTGGGGATGACGAGGTCGAGGCGCTCCAGACCCGCAGTGGAGCCCATGAAGTAGCCGTGGTCGAAGGCGAACATCACGGTGTTGCCGCTGACCGGGTCGAAGATGTTGGAGAGGTGGCGCTTCATGCCCCAGTCGAGGTTGTTCGCGCCCTTGACGTGGAAGCTGCCCTGATTGGCAAACGGCACGCCGGTATGGTAATCCTTGGCGACCTTGAGTCCATCTTTATCAGCCATGGGAATCAATCTTCCTTTCTGTTTTGCTCCTATACTGTTCTTCGTCTAAATCTTTGCTTTGCAAAACTCACCGTCAGGTATCGCTTCGCTCCCTGACTGCTTTTGCAGAATTGCTTCGCAAATAGGAACCTTTGGGCTACCGCCCAAACCCGCCAAGGGACTTCGCCCCTTGACCCCTTCTTTGCTTCGCGCCTATCCAAGCATCCTTTAGAATGAGAACAGTATCAGGTATTGATTGTCCTTCCGCGCTGTGCGGAAGCAGAGGCGCGCGCCGCGTCATGCCGCGGGGCTCACCACAAGAGGAGGGGCCCCGGGGGGCTCCTCCTGTGAGAGGGGATTGCGAATTAGAACGGATAGTTCGCCACGTTCTCCGCGGTGAAGACAACGCGCTCGGGCAGCAGCACGACGCCGTTGTTCTCAGCAGCGGTCTCCTGGCCGGCGACGAGATCGCCATTGGCGAGGATTTCCACGGTGCCGATGCCGGGGACCTCAACCATGTCGCCCACCTTCACGGTGTTGCCCGCGGAGATGTAAGCGGCGAGGTAGCAGCCCAGAGCGCCCTGGATGCCGCAGTCCCACAGGCCCCAACGGGTGCAGATGCCGTTCTCGAGGTAGGTGGTCATGCCGGAGGGCGGGCAGAAGCCGGTGATGGTGACGTCCGCAGCGGTCAGGCCCTTGTTCTGGGCAGCGCCGCACTGGCCGGGCAGAGCGGTAGAGTCGTTGCAGATGATGAGGTCAACATCGGGGTAAGCCTCGAAGATGGACTCGCCAACGCTGACGGACTGAGCCGGATCCTGGTTGGAGTAGTACGGATCATGCACGGCCACCCAGCTGGGGTAGTTCTCTTTGATGTAGGCGTCGCCAGCGACGTACCAGGAGTTCTGGTCAGCCACGGACGGGTTGGAGAAGTGCCAGACGTACTTGACCTCGCCGGTCACGTCCACACCGCGCTCCTTGAGGGACTCAACGCCCATCTCAACGAGCATCGGGCCGAGCACGTCAGCGGTGCCCTGGGACACCATCAGTGCGCGGGCGTTCGGGGAAACGTCGGAGTCCCAGGTGCTGACGTAGATGCCAGCCTCCTGCGCCTCGATCAGCTTCTCGTCAAGGGCAGTCGCGTCGACAGAGGAGATGCAGATGGCATCCACGCCCTTGTCGATCGCCTGCTGGATGAGCTCCAGCTGGGTGGTCACGGAAGCGTCAGGGGAGCCGATATAGTCGACCGTCAGCCCCCACTGCTCAGCGTACTTCTGAGCGCCGTCGTTCGCGGCCTCGAAGAACGAGTTGCCGGATACCTTCGGGATGAACGCGACGGTCATGCCGTCCACCGGGCTCTTGCCTTCGGCAACAGCGACGGAGACCAGCGTGAGCGCCATGCACAGCACGAGCAGCATCGACAGGATCTTTTTCATGGTTGAATTCCTCCCACGATTTTTATTATCTCAAGAGGTGCTCTCAGCACCTCCTGAAATTCTGAGTTTATGAGTCTGCACAGACTCACCGTCAGGTATCGCTTCGCTCCCTGACTGCTTTTGCAGAATTGCTTCGCAAATGAGATACGTTGGGCTATCGCCCAAACCTGCTTGAGGGATTTCATCCCTCAAATTCCCTTCTTCGCTTCGCGCCTTCCACCCTGTTTTTAGGGTCAGGGCTTCCTTTTGCGCTTGAACAGCCCGGCGAGCATGTGCTGCCCAGCGATCTCGCGGCCCAGCACCACCAGCACCAGGATGATGCCCACGGGCAGGTCGAGGTTCTGCGTGCTCACGCCGAAGCAGAGCGGCAGGCCATAGCGCAGGATACAGATGATGAGCGAGGCGAGCACGGTGCCGATGATGCTGCCCTTGCCGCCGGTGTTGAGCGTGCCGCCCAGCACGACGGCGGTGATGATCGCCAGCGTGTAGCCGGAGCCGAGGTTGTACTTGGCGGAGTTGACGTTGGCGGTGAGCAGCGTGCCGGCCAGCGCCGCGCTGACGGCGGAGAGCACATAGGTGCTCATGATGACCGCGCGGGTGTTGATGCCGGAGTATTCCGCCGCCGCCTGATTGACGCCGATGAGGTAAAGCCGCTCGCCGTACTTGGTGCGGTGCAGAATCCACACACACAGCAGGATGAGCGCGGCATAGATGACAATCTGCATCGGGATGCCGCAAATCGTGCCCTTGCCGAGGAAGCGGAAGCCGACGTACTGGCCCGCGTCGGTCTTGGCCGGGAAGCCGCTGATGCCCTTGTAGGCGGGTGTCGCGGACATGCCGGAGATCAGCAGCGCAAGACCGGAGTACAGGAAGCTGCCGCCCAGCGTGACAACCATCGGCTGCACGCCGCAGTAGGCGATGAAGAAGCCGGAGAGCGCGCCGCACAGCGCGGCGACCACGGTGGCGATGAGCACGGCGAGCCAGATGTTCATGCCCGCGTCGCTCCAGAGCACGCCGATGATGATGCTCGTCAGGCCGATAATCGAGGGTGCCTGAATATCGATGCCGCCGGTAATCATCACCAGCGTGACGAACAGCGAGATGATGCACACGCTGATGTAGTTGACGATGCTGCTCATGATGGAGGCAGGCCGCAGGAACTTGGGATTGGCCGCGCCAAAGACCACGAACTCGAGCACCAGAAACACCAGCAGGAACGTCTCCCAGCGCTTAAAGACCTTTTTCAGCAGCGATTTCATGCCTTGCTGCCTCCTTCCGCAGCGTTTTCCGCCGTTCTGGACAGCAGGCGCTTTCTTCTGGACATTTCAACGGAGCGGTGCTGCGCCAGCGCGTCCACCACGACGATGACAATCAGCATCACGCCGGTGATGGTGTTGTCGTAGGTGGAGGGCAGGCCGATGAACACCAGCAGGCGGCTGATGGAGGACATGATGACCGCGCCGATGGCCGCGCCGATCATGTTGCCCAGACCGCCGGAGAGGGAGATGCCGCCGAGCACGCAGGCCGCAATGGCTGTCATTTCGTAGCCGGTACCGGCCACGGTCATCACCTGACCGTACTTGGAGGCGAAGACGAAGCCGCCCAGCCCGGCGAACAGGCCGCAGAGCACATAGGCGAGGATCTTCGTGCCCAGCACGGAGATACCGACCAGCCGCGCGCCGCCCGCATTGTCGCCCACGGCGATGAAGTACTTGCCCTTGCGGGTTTGGGTCAGCACGATGTGGGAGATGGCGACCAGCGCCACGGCGATGGCGTAATAGACCGTGATGCCCGCAAACAGCGTCTTATTGCCGTAGCTGGCAATCGCGCCGCCGAAATTTTCCACCGTGCGTCCATCGGTCAGGATGTAGACCAGACCGCGGACGACGCTGTTGGTGCCCAGCGTGAAGATCAGCGAGGGAACGCCGAAGTATGCCACGCCGATGCCGTTGATGAGGCCGATGAACGCGCCCGTCGCCAGCACCACCGGCAGCATGACGAGGATGCTGCCGCCCTGCTGGGCGATGAGACCGGTCATAGCGGCGGTCAGGCAGAGGGTCGAGCCGATGGAGACGTCAATCTCGCCCGTCATGATGACGAACGCGATGCCCACGGCCAGCAGGGTGTACATCGTCGCCGTGTTGAAGCAGCTAATGATGTTGGAATAGCTCAAAAAGTCGTGATCTGCAATGCCCGTAATCAGGAACAGCAGGATGAGAAAGATCAGGCTGGACATCCACCGGGCCTTGAAAAGCCCCTTTACCTTGTTCATCGTCACACCTTCCTTTCATGCGCAATGCCGAAGGAGGCGCTGGTGAGAGCATCCTGCGTGATTTCCTCGCGGCTGAATTCGCCGTTGATGCGCCCCTGGAACACGGTGATGGCGCGGTCGGCCAGCTCCACAACCTCCTCGATGTCGGAGGAGACCATCAGCACTGCGACGCCCGCGTCCTTGAGCTGGCGGATGATGCTGTACACATCGCCGCGTGCCGCCGCGTCAATGCCGCGGGTCGGCTCGTCGAGGATGACGACCTTGGGAGCGGTGGACAGCGAGCGGGCGATGACGACCTTCTGCTGGTTGCCGCCGGAGAGGCTGCCGATCAGGTCGTCGAGCGAGACGACCTTGGTTCTGAAGTCGTCCACATATTTCTGGGTAATCTGCCTCTGGCGGCGGCGGTTCATGTCCACGCGGCCGATTTCGCTGCCGTCAAGCAGCGCCGAGGTAGTATTGGAGGAAATCGAGCGAATCTTGAACAGGCCGTGATAGTGCCTGTCCTCCGGCACGAAGTTGATGCCCTCCTTGAGAATCTGCTTGGTGGGCAGGCCGGTGATGTCCTTTCCATCGAGCGTCACCGTGCCGGAGAGGGTCTTGTCCCTGCCAAAGATGGTGCTGATGAGCTCCGTGCGGCCCGCGCCAACGACACCTGCGATACCGAGAATCTCGCCGGGATACAGGTCAAAGGACACGTCGCTGAAGCCGTAGCCGGAAAGCCCCCTCACCTGCATGACGGGCTTCAGCTCGCCGTAGCGCACGGGCTTGTAGGCCTTTTCGCCCTGCTTCTGCGTCTGCGCATCGCTGGGCAGCAGGCCCGCGATGAGCATTTCCTTGGTGAATTTCTCCACCGGGCCCTCGAGGGTGATGAGGCCGTCGCGCATGATGGCGACATGCGTGGCGATTTCAAAGACCTCGTTGAGGCGGTGGGTGATGTAAATCATGCTGATGCCCTTGCGTTTGAGGTCGCGCATGACCTTGAAGAGCGCCTCGACCTCGCCGAAGGTCAGCGCGCTGGTGGGCTCGTCGAGGATGAGGATGCGCGCATTGCGCATCAGGCCGCGCAAAAGCTCCACGAGCTGCTGCTCGGCGATGGAGAGGGTGTTGGCCTTGCGCTGAAGGTTGAGGTGGAAGCCCAACTCCTCCATGTGGCCGGCCAGCCGTTTTTTGAGCTCACCCTCGTTTTCGGAGAAGCCCATGAGGATGTTTTCAAGCACCGTCATATTCGGAAAGAGCAGCGGCTCCTGCGGCACGAGGTAGATGCCTGCCGCCAGCGCGGCAGCCGGCTTGCCCAGCTTCGCGGGCGCGCCGTCGATGAGAACCTCGCCCTCGTCGCAGGTGTATATCCCCATGATGATCTTCATCAGCGTGGATTTGCCCGCGCCGTTGCCGCCGATGAGCGCGACGACCTCGCCCGCGGATACGCTCAGATCGATCCCCTTGAGGACGACGTTCTGCCCGAACGCCTTGCGGATGCCCCTCACCTGCAGGCGCGGCGCGTCCGTCCGTTCCCTATCATTTGCCGCCATGTCGCACACTCCTGAACTGCGTCGATACAAAGGTTTGCAGTAACGACTTTTTATCGATGCCCTCATTGTAAGCTTTCCTGTGCAGGTTGTCAAGTATTTTTTAATCTGTTTTGCCTTAAATGGTGCAACAGTCTATTTTACCCCTTTGTTTTGCAAAAGAATTGACATTTCAGGCGTCCGGTGATATACTTGTCGTGAAAAACAAAAGTTTTAGTTTGAAATTATTGTTTCACTCATTTGCGGCGGCATCCGCGCAGGAGGTGGCCCTTGAATTACGAAGAATCGCTCATGGTCAAGGCGGCATGGTACTATTATTTTGAGAACCTGACCCAGCAGGCCATCGCAGACCGCCTGTGCATCAGCCGTATGCGCGTCATCAAGCTTCTGGAGGCCGCCCGGCAGACGGGGGTCATCCAGTTCCGCCTGCGCTCCGACGGCGTGGGCATGATGGAGGTCAGCCGCCGCCTGATGGAAAAATACCAGCTCAAGGATGTGTTCATCATCCCCACGCCGGACGCGGGCGCGCAGCCCAACGAAGCCGTCGCCCGCGCGGGCGCGATGTATGTGGCCGACAGGCTGGGCGACAACGCCTGCATCAACGTCGGCTACGGCGACACGCTCAGCCGAACGCTCAACCACCTGGCGACGATGGTGCAAAGCCCCGTCACCTGCATCTCGCTGACGGGCGGCGTCTCCTACTATCTGCCCAACGCGCGCTCCAACATCTTCAACGCGCGGCTTGTGCTCATGCCCGCGCCGCTGCTGGCCTCCACCCCGGAGATGGCCG
>JALFHA010000021.1 GCA_022776785.1 Clostridiales bacterium
AGCCCAAGGGGGTGCAAAATTGGTTAAGACCCGCCGCCTCGAGTAGACTAACGACCTATTTTGCCTGCTATCCGTTCGGAAGCAAATTGAGAATTTGATTCAGAGAAACGAAATCCTGCAATTTCCCTTCTTCAAGCACCAATTCCAGCGGATAATCCTTTTATTTTTGCATCGAAACCCTAAAAATATGCAAAAGAAAGGACCCAGATATTGTATCAATATCTGAGTCTCTTGGTGTCCACAGTAGGCAGACCTATATTTTGATACAATAAACGAAAAGTCCTTGTAATTACTCAGTTTTTGGCATATAATCGAATCGAACGATAATGAATAGTCGAGTAGTCTAAATGACAGGAGCCTGCTATGTCCAAGCGAATTGTGAGAAGAATCCCAAATTTGCCGTCCCAGCAGCTTTCATTTATGGCGGTAGGGATATATGCCCGCGTCAGCATGCAGCGCCCCTCGCAGTTCAGCAGCATATCCTCTCAGATCTCTGCGCTCGTTCAGCAGGTATATCATACATATCACTGGAAGCTGGCTGATGTATATATTGATTTCTCCAGTGGACGAAACGCTGAAAATCGTTCGGAGTTCCAGCGGATGCTCAATGATTGTCGTCAAAAGAAGATCAATCTCATTTTTGTAAAAAGCATCAGCCGGTTTGCCAGGGAAGTGGCGGACGGGCTCGGAACAATCCGTGAGTTAAAGAGCATCGGCGTTCCTGTATATTTTGATCTGGAAGAAATGAACTCGTTCCAGCCGGACTTTGAACTGTATTATTCCATCTACGCTGCCGTCGCCCAGGGAGAACAGGAAAACGCACGCGACAACGTCGCTGTCGCGATCCGTCAAAGGGTTAAGGATGGAACATCGGAGTTATATTCGCGCGCATGCTATGGTTACAGAAAAGACGCAAACGGTGATTTCTTCATCGTTCCAGAGGAAGCGGAAAACGTACAGTTGATCTACCGTCTGTATCTTGAGGGAAATAGCATCATTGCAATCAGCCGTGAATTGGAAAAGCGCGGGATTCCATCTCCTACCGGAAAAGCCAGATGGTGCCGCCGGGCAATTGATACGCTGCTCAGCAACGAGAAGTACCGCGGGAACTCCGTAGCAACAGCCCCATTGATGAGTGATGACTCAAAAAGCAAACAGCGAAGCAAGTATATGCTGTCCAAACACCATACAGCCATTATCGATAACGAGCAATTCGAGGCAGTTGCAGAAGAAAAGAAACGCCGCTGCAATATCGAGTACGATGAAAACGGTGTGCATCGGAAACACACCAGGTATACGACTACAAAGGCACTACAAAGTAGGTGAAGCATCATGATTCTAACCACTGAACAGGCACTTCGTTTTTATCGGCTATGGATTCCTCTGCTGGACTATGTGAATCAAAAGCATCGAGTTGATCAATCCCTTTTTGGTATGACATCACCCGAAGGCTTGCCCATTGCTTCTATCAAAAGGATCCGTGACAAGCTGTGGAGCGACAGGCAGCTTATTGATTCCTATGTTCAGCGCAACCCGAATCATCTTTCCGATGCCGATCTTGCTATTCTGATGGGCTGGAAAAATGCAATTGCAGATTCCTTCATCGTACTGCGCCATTTGAAATCGGGGTCCATATTCATTCCTATTTCGACAACGGATGCAGCATATATCGTATCCGGTATCTATTCCCCATGGGATGAAATGCTCCGAGGTGCACCACTCCCACAGGTGATTGATGCCGTCTTGATTCCTTTTGAGAAGAAGATTATTTGCGATAGCGTCATTGCTCCGTACAGAGTGCGGCTCGTCGGCCAAATGCGCAGTTCCATGAATGACCACTACAGGGTGCTGAAAGCATCTGGGCGTGTATTCAAAATCTTTCCAGACAAAGGGTAAGTGTATCGCCTCTGTTTTGGACATCTCTGCTGTTTTCCATACTGCTCAGATTTCTGAATGCGCTGTATTCAGATTCTTCCCGAGAATAGACTACTTTATTAAACTTGAGTAGTCTATTTCCGCACCCGCCTATCAAAGATAATTGCTACACCAAATCCCCAAGATAAAAGCGTACACCGTGTACGGATTATATCGTAACACTGTGTACGCTTTCCTCTATTTCAGCCCAGGGGGGGTGCAAAATTGGTGAGGATCCGCCGCCTCGAGTAGACTAACGACCTATTTTGCCTGCTATCCGTTCGGAAGCAAATTGAGCATTTGATTCAGAGAAACGAAATCCTGCAATTTCCCTTCTCCAAACACCAATTCCGGCGGATAATCCCTTGAATTTTGCATCGCTTCTCTGAAAAAATGCAAAAGAAAAGACCCAGATATTGTATCAATATCTGAGTCCCGTGGTGGAGGCGCCATCCAGACTCGAACTGGAGAGTGAAGCTTTTGCAGAGCTTTGCCTTACCACTTGGCCATGGCGCCGATTGGAGCGGTAGACGAGATTCGGACTCGCGACATCCACCTTGGCAAGGTGGCACTCTACCACTGAGCTACTACCGCTTAAAGGTGCCTTGGGGCGGAATCGAACCACCGACACGGAGATTTTCAGTCTCCTGCTCTACCGACTGAGCTACCAAGGCATAAAATGGCGACGCGGAAGGGGCTCGAACCCTCGACCTCCAGCGTGACAGGCTGGCATTCTAACCGACTGAACTACCGCGCCATATAAAGTTGAGTGGGAACAACAGGGCTCGAACCTGTGACCCTCTGCTTGTAAGGCAGATGCTCTCCCAGCTGAGCTATGCTCCCGAGCTGGCCCGCCGCATCGCGTTTGTGTGTCGAGCGCGGCGACGAGATATATAATACACTACAGTCCCGTATTTGTCAACCGTTTTTTTAAATTTTCTGACACAATTTTACGTTTTTTCCTTTCTGCCTCCCAGACATGCCATTTCTTCAGGCAGTATCAGGAAAAAACGGCCATCATCGGCTCTCCCCGACCGACCCTGCGCCTGCCGGTCGGCTGACAAGCAATTTCCCACAGGCAGAAAAGGGGCGTCCTCCCCCCTATTGGGGAAAGGACGCCCCGGATATGGCGGTTGCGCGCGGGCGAGCTCACTCCTCGTCCTCATCAAGCTCGTCCACATCGTTGACCGGCGGCTTGAGACCCTCGATGGTGATGCCGTTCTTCTGCGCGTAATCCCACAGAGCAGCGTGAACCGCCTGCTCCGCCAGCAGCGAGCAGTGCACCTTCACCGGCGGCAGGCCGCCCAGCGCCTCCATCACGGCCTTGTTGGTGACCTCCAGCGCCTCCTGAATGGTCTTGCCGATGATCATCTCCGTCGCCATGGAGCTGGTGGCGATGGCCGCGCCGCAGCCGAACGTCTTGAACTTCGCGTCGCGCACGACCTGATTCTCATCGATATCCAGATAGATGCGCATGATGTCGCCGCACTTGGCGTTGCCGACGGTGCCCACGCCGCTGGCGTTCTCGATCTCGCCGACGTTGCGCGGGTGCATAAAGTGATCCATGACCTTCTCGGTATACATAAAAGCGAACCCTCCGTTATTCTGGCAATGATCGCCCGCGCGGGGCGGGCAGGAAAATCGACGCTTACGCACGGCCCTCGCTGCGGACGAAGTCCTCATAGAGTGGGGACATGCTGCGCAGGCGCGGAATGATGACCTTCAGGCTATCGACGACCTTATCCGCGTCAGCCATGGTTGTCTCCTCGCTCAGGGACAGGCGCAGCGAACCATGCGCGATCTCGTGCGGCAGGCCCAGCGCCAGCAGCACATGGGACGGGTCGAGCGAGCCGCTCGTGCACGCGCTTCCGCTGGAGGCGCAGATGCCGTCCGCGTCGAGCAGCATCAGCATACTCTCGCCCTCAATGAAGCGGAAGCAGAAGTTGACGTTGCCCGGCAGGCGCTGCGTCCTGTGGCCGTTGAGCTTCGCATAGGGAATCTCCTTCCCGATGCGCTCGATGATGTGGTCGCGCACGGCGCTGACCGCGGGGATCATCGCATCCATGCGCGCCTTCGCCTCCTCGGCAGCCGCGCCCATGCCTACGATGCCCGGCACGTTGCTCGTTCCCGCGCGGCGCTTTTTCTCCTGCGCGCCGCCATCCATGAACACGCCGAGCTTGACGCCCCTGCGCACATAGAGCAGCCCCACGCCCTTGGGGCCGTGGAACTTGTGCGCGCTGGCGGAGAGCATGTCGATGTGCATGGCCTCCACGTCGAGCGGGATATGGCCGAACGCCTGCACCGCGTCCGTGTGGAAGAGCACGCCGCAGCGGTGCGCGATCTCGCCGATCTGCTCAAGCGGCTCAATCGTGCCGACCTCATTGTTGGCCGCCATGACGGAGATGAGCACCGTCTCCGGGCGGATGGCCGCCTCGACGTCCGCGGGGGAAACCAGACCGTCCGCATCGACGGGCAGCACGGTCACCTCCACGCCCTGCTGCTCGAGCGCCCTGGCGCTGTGCAGCACCGCGTGATGCTCGATGGCGGAGATGATGATGTGCTTCTTCTCCTTTTTGCTGGCAAGCACGGCGCCCTTGAGCGCCCAGTTGTCGCTCTCCGTGCCGCCGCTGGTGAAATAGATCTCGGCGGGCTTGGCGCCGATGACCGCGGCAGTCTGCGCGCGCGCCTTCTCGATGGCTGCGCTGCTGGCCGCGGCGAAGCTGTAGGTGCCCGCCGCGTTGGCGTACTGCTCCATCATATACGGGCGCATCGCCTCAAACGCGCGCTCGCTCAGCCGTGTGGTGGCTGCGTTGTCCATATAGATCATGGATGACCTTCCTTCCCGCCGCGCAAAGGCGGCGCAGCTTGATGACTCAGGCCCCGCGCTACACGCAGGTACGCGGCCTTGCAGGGCGCTCCGGGGCGCTTTGCGACTCCTCTGGCAGCAGGTCGCTGAGCGATATGCCGTCGATCACGTCGTTAATCGCGCTGTATACCTTGGTGAACACGCGCAGGGAGGGGCACACGCCGCTGCGCTCGCACGCCTGACCGCCGTTGGCGACGCACTCCGCCGGAGCGAGGTCGCCCTCGGTCGCGCGCAGAATCATGCCTGCGGTGATCTCCTGCGGGGCGCGGGCCAGATGGTAGCCGCCCTGCGCGCCGCGAACGCTGCGCAGCAGCCCCGCGCGCGTGAGCACGCTGATGATCTGCTCCATGTACTTGCCGGAAATCTCCTGCCGCTCGGCGATCTCGCGCACGCTGACGGGCGTCTCCCCGTCGTGCTGCGCCAGATCGATCATGATGCGCAGGGCGTACCGGCCCTTGGTCGAGATCATCATGTCCTTCCCTCCGCTTCATTTAGTCCGTTCCAGAGTATAGCACCGAATTCATACTTCGTCAATAGGATTATGGGGATATTTTCGCGCAAAAAGCGAGACTCTATGCAGAATCCCGCAAAATCGGTCAGCAGCCGCTCCCGCTTCCGACTAGCCTTGTGCTTTTCCTTTTCTGCAAACGAGGCCGATCATGAATCCATTTACAAGCGGCTCAAAAGCTGCCCGCAGCCCTATCAGATTTTTGGCAGCAAGCCCCTGTCGCCCAGCGCGATCTCCCGGGCGACGTCTGCGCCCGCGCGCGCAGCGGCCTGCTCGAGCGTGCAGCCGCGCAGCAGCGCGTCGATGAGCGCCGCGCCGAACAGATCGCCCGCACCGCCGCTGCGCCCCGTCAGGCGCTCGTAGGGCTGACAGAAGCGATTCCCAGCCGCATCCTGCCCAAGCACGGCATGGCCGCCATCATCCGTCCTTGCGCTGGTGATGACGGCCGCACGGCCGGGCGCACACAGGCGCTCAAGCAGCTCATCCGCCGACGTGCCGCGCATGGCCTCCTCATAGGGCACACCTGTCAGCAGGCAGGCTTCCGTCAGGTTCGGCGTGACGATACTCGCATGCGCATGCAGCCTCCGAAAGCCCTCCGCCTGTTCGTCCGTCACGGAGGCATAGGCGCGCCCGCCGTCGCCCAGAATTGGGTCGAGCAGCACGGGCACGCCGCGTGCGCGCGCTCTGTCCGCCTCTGCGGCGAGCAGACGCGCCTGTGCAAGCCCCGTGATGTAGCCGATGTAGAGAAAGTCGTATCCGATGCCCAGTGCGCGCCACGTCTCAAGGGACGCGCAGAGGTAATCCGTCGTGTCAAGCGAAGCGTGCCTGCCCAGATTCAGCGTGTTGGAAATCATCGCCGTGGGCAGCGCCAGCACCTCATGCCCGCGCGCTTCCAGCACGGCGGTGTGCATCCGCACGCCGACGCGGCTGCGCCCGGTGATGTCTCCCAGCAGCAGGACGGTCTTGGCTCCGTTGGTTTCCATACAGCTCCTGTCCCCCATTCTGAAAAGGAGGATTCCCCCTGTCCGAAAGGGAATCCTCCGAATCCACGAAATCAGCCAAACCGGCATGATACCGGCTGCAAGCACCTGTAACACTGCAAGTCCCGTTGCTTTGCGACTGGGACGGGCCTTACAGGAGGATTTGCAGATCAAAGCCTCTTATTCCGTCTTTTTCCCGGCCTTTTCCCCCGGCTTTTGCTCGACCTTCCTGAGCACGACCGCCGTGCGCGCCGGAACATAGACGGCAAAGCCCTGTCCGAGCTGCGGGTCATTGGCCCATGTATGGTAGGTCACGCTCTTGTCGATGCGGTCATAGC
>JALFHA010000074.1 GCA_022776785.1 Clostridiales bacterium
TCCGGCGGCCAGCGTCAGGCGCTGACGCTGCTGATGGCGACGCTGCGCACGCCGAAGCTGCTGCTGCTCGACGAGCACACGGCGGCGCTCGACCCCAAGACGGCCGCCAAGGTGCTCGAGCTGAGCGAGAAGATCATCGCCGAGCAGCACCTGACCGCGCTGATGATTACCCACAACATGAAGGATGCGATTGCGATGGGCAACCGCCTCATCATGATGAACGAGGGGCGCATTGTCGTCGATGTGGCAGGCGAGGAGAAAAAGAAGCTCACCCGCGCCGACCTGATGGGCCTGTTTGAGAAGGCGGCTGGCCATCAGCTCGATGGCGACAGGCTGCTGCTCTCCTGAGTGGTAACTGTAACGAAGGTCTGCATCCTGCGGGCCTTCGTTTTTTTCATGTTTGACAGATGAAATTGAATGACAAACGAAGAAAACGTGTGACATGAATTCATAAAGAAAATAAGCACTATAAAATGCAGGGGATTATTGACATGTTCTTAACATGGGTGTATAATAGAGATAACCAAAATCTCTTGATGAGGAGGGCTTTTGTATGATTCAGTCCCGTCGTGATTTTCTGAAGAGCGTCGGCAAGGTCGCCGTCGCAGCTTCTGTCGCCAGCGTGATCCCGATGAGCGGTATGGCTGAGAAGGCGGAGCATCCGTTTACCTATGTCCATCTGGACCCCAAGGCCACGGCTGACCGCGCGTACGCTTCCTTCTCCGCTATGGGCGGCTGCTGCATCGGTGTGGCTGACGCTGTGATCGGCCAGCTTGCCGATGTGGTGGGTGCGCCGTTTGATGGCATCCCGGTGCAGATGTTTGCCAACGGTGCTGCAGGCTATGGCGCCAATTCGCTGTGCGGCTGCATCGGCGGCGCTGCGGCGTGTTTCGGTGTTGTCTGCGATGCGGCGACCTCCAAGGAGCTGCTTAAGACGCTGATGACATGGTACAGGGAAAGCGAGCTGCCTGCTTATGACGGCGGCAAGCCTGCGCTGGCGAAGGTTGTGCCCGGTTCGGTGAACTGCATCGACTCCTGCGGCAAATTCTTCCAGGCGACCGGCATCACCTCGATGGGCGATCCTGAGCGCATCAATCGCTGCGCCTGCCTGACTGCCGACGTTGCGGCCAAGGTTGTCGAACTGCTCAATGAGAAGTTTGGCGTGTAAGCTGTCATCTGTAAAGAACTCAACAACGGGAGCTGCTCCGCGTGTGGAGCAGCTCTCAGCTTGTTGACATAAACCCATATTCCTAATCAGCGATTCTCTTTTTTTGAGGAACAGCTGGGATAGTTTTCTCCCCCTTCGGGGGAGAAAGCTCTTTTGTCGACAGTATGGGAGCTGCTCCGCGCGTGGAGCAGCTCTTTTTGCTATACAGGAAATTGCGTCACCATCTGCCTCGAAGGAAAAGGGAAGGGAGCTACAGTGATGGTCGGAAGCGGGAGCGGCCCCTGGTCGCTTTATTGTAGCAGGGTTTTTTGTGCAGCAAAAAGCAGGACACACCGAAAGCAGGTATGCCCTGTTTTTATATTGTCTCACTGCAATTACAGCTTCACCAGCCCGGCCTCGACGAGCTTTTGCAGGCTCATGAGGATGCCGATCTTGGCGTGCGTCCACGTCAGGCCGCCCTGGAAATAGACGGCATAGGGCTCGCGGATCGGCCCGTCAGCGGAGAGCTCGATGGACGAGCCCTGGATGAACGCGCCGGCAGCCATGATGACCTGATTCTCATAGCCGGGCATGTCCCACGGCAGAGGGGTGACATAGCTGTCCACCGGCGCGGCGGCCTGTATGCCGCGGCAGAAGGCGACCATCGCCTCCTCGCTGCCCAGCTCGACAGCCTGTATGATGTCGTGGCGGGATTCCGTCGCGTTGGGGATGCAGCGGAAGCCGAGCCGTTCATAGATGTTGGCGGCGAAGATCGCGCCCTTGAGCGCGCCGGCAACGACGGTGGGCGAGAGGAAGAAGCCTTGATACAGCGAGGTCATCAGGCCGAGGTTGGCGCCGACCTCCTGACCCAGACCGGGCGCGGAGAGGCGGTAGGCACAGCGGTCGATGCACGCCTTCGTGCCGCAGATGTAGCCGCCGATGGGCGCAAGTCCGCCGCCCGGATTCTTGATGAGCGAGCCGACGATCATATCCGCGCCGACATCGCTGGGCTCGATGCGCTCCACAAACTCGCCGTAGCAGTTGTCCACCATGCAGATGATGTCGCTGCGGATGCCCTTGACAAAGGCGATCAGCTCCCCGATCTGCGCGACGGAGAGCGTGGGCCGGGGCGCATAGCCCTTGGAGCGCTGAATGGTGACGAGCTTTGTCTGCGGCCTGATCTTGCGGCGGATGCCCTCGTAATCGATGGAGCCGTCCGGCAGGAGCGCTACCTCGTCATAGGTCACGCCGTATTCCTTGAGGGAGCAGGCGCTCTCGCGGATGCCGATTACCTCCTCGAGCGTGTCGTAGGGCCTGCCGACGGGGGAGAGCAGCTCGTCGCCGGGCAGCAGGTTCGCGCTCAGCGCGACGGCCAGCGCATGGGTGCCGCAGGTGATCTGCGGGCGGACGAGCGCGGCCTCGGTGTGGAAGCAGTCGGCGTAGACGCGCTCGAGCGTGTCGCGGCCGACGTCGTTGTAGCCATAGCCGGTGGTGGCGGCAAAGCAGGCAGCGTTCACGCGGTTTTTCTGCATGGCGGCGAGTACCTTGGCCTGATTGTATTCAGCAATCTCGTCAATCTGATCGAATCGGGCGCGCAGCCCTGCGGCGATTTCCTCGCCAAAGCGGTATACCTGGTCGTTCACGCCGAGCGCGCGGAACATCTCCGCCTGCGCGGGCGACTGGGGCTTGCCGTTTGAATTCATGGAGCATCCCTCTTTTTTCTATAAATACAGTACACACGCGCTACAGCATAGCAAAACAGAGAGGCAATGTCAACCTTTTTCCGCCAGACAGGGGAAGAAGAAAAACGTTCGCAGAAATCGGTCGTTTGTCATTTTTTGCCGACGGCATCCGGCGGAGCATCGCTCAAGACCCGCAGCATCGAAAGCACGCCCTCCTGCTCCCGCTTTGTCAGCAGGCGGTAGCTCTCCAAAAGCAGCAGCTCTTCATCGGAAAGCTGCGTCGGCCCGACGGAAAAGAAGTTGCCAAGCGTCATGTCAAGGGCCTCGCAGATGAGCGCAAGCGTTTCAAGCGTGGGGACTTTCTTTCCGAGGCAGATCTGGTTGATATATGAAGGGGTCAGGTCTGTAGACGATGAGAGCGCTTTTTGCGTCATGCGGCGCTCTTTAAGCAGAAAGAGGAGACGGTCTCCGATGTTCATGAATGCCCTCCGAATTAACTGATGGTTATATTATATGAAAATGAGAGAATTTTGCAAGCTGTATTCGGAAGGTGTTTTTGGAAATTCGCGGAAGAAGGTTTATAATTATATGTGTTTTTGAGAATAATCCGGGGCTGTGATTGAATATTTATAGACTGTTGTCATTTTATCATTGACAAAAATATGCTCTGAGTAATATAATGAGAAAAAATAAAACTTATGGTGAATCTGAGGGGGGAGTTGGGTATGAACCTCAAGGAACTCAGAGCGGCCCAAAACATGTCGCAAAAGGAGCTTGCTAAACAAATTGGCGTATCGCAAGCCTATGTCTGCGCACTGGAACTGGGGAAACGTAAAAACCCGAGCATCGAGGTCGTCCGGGCGATTGCGCGTGAGCTTAATGTGGATGCGGCGCTCGTGCTGGAGGCGTTTGATCGCTCCGCCGAATGAGAGCTCCTCAGAATCCTGCGGCTAAGGGAAGCACAAAAGATAAAAGCATAGATGTGAAAGCTGCCGAGCCTGCCCGGAGCGCTGTGCCAAGCCTGTCTGCTTGAGCAAGTGCCCGGAACGGCCCGGCAGCTTCTTCTGTGGTGCGAATCGGATGGCGTATCACTGCCCGGAGGCAAGCGCCTGCTCCAGCGCGATGGCGAGCTGGTCGGGGCAGGACGTGCCGCTGCGGCACTGGATGCCCTTCAGGCGGCGAATGGCCTCCTGCGCGTCCATGCCGGTCACCAGCGCGGCCACGCCCTGTGTATTGCCCGTGCAGCCGCCGATAAAGCGGCATGAGGCGATCTTTCCATCCTTCAGGTCAAATTCGATGGCGCGGCTGCACACGCCGTGCGTCTTATAGGTATACATGAATGCTCCTCCTGACCGGCCAGAGGCCGTAATAAGCGCTCAATTCGACATCAATCGCCGGTTTCCTGCCTGACGGTGCATTTCTTTCCCCGGGACGCGCAGATGCCCCGTCTCATACGATGATGAAAGACGGGGGAAGGGGTGCTGTGCATGAAGGGACGGGTGATCGTCTCGGTCGATGGCGGGCTGCGCGAGCTGACATGGCCGCTCTGCGGTGTGGGTGGGCTCGTCAGGCTGGAGGGCGCGGGACCGCTGTGCGCGAGGGAGGGCGCGGTATTCTGCGCGTGTCCGGGGAACCGCGTGATCTGGCGGCTCGACGCGCGGAGCCTGACGCCGACGGGCCTGTTTGCGGGCGGGCCGGGGATGTGCGCGCTCCGCTCTTCGCCGGATGGATCGAGGCTGTACGCGCTCTGCGCGGAGGCGGACAGCCTGCTCATGCTTGACGGCGCGACGGGAATGCCCATCGCGCTCAACCGCGTGGGCGTGAATCCCGGCGCGATGGCGATGGATGAGGCAGGAGAGGTGATCGCAGTCGCGGGCGGGGAATGCGCGCGGACGGTGCTGCTGTGTGCGCGCACGCTGAATGTGCTCTCGAGCCTGCCCGTGGCGGGTGTGGCGACGGGCGTAGCCATTGGCGCGGGCGCCGTATACACGCTGTGCCTGACGGAGACGCTCTCCTCAGCGCTGACGGCGTATCTGCCGGGCGGGGCGCGCTGGGAGCTTCCGCTGGCGGGCACGCCGGGGACGCTGTGCCTGTGCCCGGAGGGGCTGCTGGCGGCGACGGAGGATCGGCTTTACGCCATCGCCGCGGACGGCTCGCGCGTGCTCTCCTGCCGGGAGACGCCCGGACGCGCCAAACGCCTGCTGGACGCGCAGGGACAGCGCCTTCTGCTGGACGAGTGGAGTGGCACGCTGCTTCGCGAGGGGCGCAGCCGGTGGCTTCCCGTGCTGGGCGGGGTACACGACCTGACGCCCGCATAGCGGCGGGGGAATGCGGGTAACCTCTTGTTATGCAAATCCTGTTGCGGAGAATCGGAAGCGGGTGCAGAGCGACAGAATCCGCATCCTTTCGTCGGCCATGCAGCCGGCATCATGCCGGTTTTGGAAGGAGGGAGCGTCGTGGGGCGTGGATTTGCGCGGGAGCGCGCTATGGGAGCGGTGCTGATGCTCTCGCTTTGTGCGACCATGGCGATGATGGCAGCGCAGGGCCGCGCGCGGGAGGCGATTCCCCTGCATCTTTGCGGCCTGTCCGCGCTGGCGGCGGCGGTTGTCGCCTTTGGCGTGCGGGGCTTCGCGCTTGATTTTCTGTGGTACATCGGTCTGCCGGGCGCGCTGCTGGCGCTGGTCTTTCCCGCACCCGCCATCAGCCGCTGGCAGACGGCGCTCAACCTCTCCTATGCCGCGACGCACGCGCTGATTGTGCTCATCCCGCTGTCCGTGATGGCCCGCGGCGCGCGGCCGGAGCGGAACGGCGCGCCGCTGACGCTCATCGCGCTGCAATTCGCGGGACTTGCGGCCTTCTTTGTCAACCGTGCGCTGGGCACGGATTTCATGTTTCTCTGCGCGCCGCCCGCGGGCACGCCGCTGGAGGATGTCTTTGCGTGGGGTTATCTGCCGTACCTGTGCGCGCTGGAGGGGCTGATGCTCGCCTGCTGCCTACTCATGGGCGCGCTGCTTGGCGCGGGGGAGCGCACGCGGGCGGCGCTGAAACTCCGCTCCATTGCCCCGGGGAAGAAGCATGGCGCGCGGATTCCTACAGCGGAATGCACACGAGCGAGTGACCCTGCAGACAAAAGCCCTTGTGAAATTCCGCCCGATGCGCTATAATGTCAAATGGAAAGCTGGCATATCGCCGCAGCCCTGTCCCGCCGGGGCGCAGGGGCTTCTTCGAGCATATTAAAGAGGGCATTATTGTGGAAAAACAAAGCATTTCCCTGTTCAGGCAAAAAAACAGATGGGGGCTCACCATCCTGAGCGTCGTGCTTTTTGTGATGGCCTCGCCCCTGCTGATGCTGTCGCTGGCGACGCCGCAGCTGCTGATGCTGCTGCCCATCGCGCTGCTGTGGCTGCTGGGCGCGGCGGGCACGGTGAGCGCGGCCGTCTGCACGGCGGTCTTTGCCGCGCTGTGCGGCGTGATCTTTGGTGGCTGGGGCGTGGTGCACGCCTGCGTGTTCCTCGTGCCGACGCTGATCGTCTCCACACTGCTGGTCGAGCGGAAAACCCCGTTCTGGGAGAGCGCCGCCGCCAGCTGCGCAGCCATGTTCATCTCCATCGGCGTGGCGCTGGGCGTGATGACGATGCTCGCGGGCAGCGACGTCGTTTCTGCGATCTCGGAGCTGATGCGGCAGGTGTTTGAGAATGCGGGCAAGCTGGGTGATTCCGTGCTGGTGATGCTCGCGCAGATGGGCCTGCTGGAGGCGCCGGACAACCTCACCTATCTGGAGAGCAGCGGGCTGCTCGCCCTGAACGACGCGAACCGCAGCTCGCTGCTGGGGCAGCTCGTGATGATGATGGACACGATGCTCAGGCTGGAGATTCCCATGCAGATGGCGACGGGCTCCGTGATGGCGGGCGTGGTCGGACAGGCCGTGCTGCGCAGGGGGCTGGCCTCCCGCGGGGTGGCGGCGGATACGCCGCCGATCTACACCTGGCGCGTGCCGGACGGCTGGGGGCGCGTGCTCGGCGGCACGCTGCTGCTGCTGTTTGCGCTCTCCAAGCTGGTGGGCGGCTCGGCGCTGAGCATGTATTATGTGTTCGGCGGCGTGTTTGAGCGGGTGTACGCCCTGCAGGGCGTGGCCGCCGTGTGCTACATCCTCGATCAGCGCGGCAAGGGACGGGGATGGAAGCTGCTCGTCTTTGCGCTGGGCATGACGCTGCTCTCGAGCGCGGCGATTGTGGTGGGCATTGCCGATCAGGCGATGGACATCACCAAGCGGCGCGAGGCGCTGGGCAGGACGGGGCTGGAGATCACCTTCGGGCGCGGAGAGGAAAAATGAGCGCCTGAACGGAAGCACCGGAATCAGGAGAAACAGGAGAAAGGACAAGCCGGGCGCGGCGGACGCGGCGCGCGGCATATTGAAGGAGGATACGGTCATGAAAGTGATTTTGCTCAAGGACATCAAGGGAACCGGCAAGAAGGACCAGATCATCGAGGCGTCGGACGGCTACGCGCGCAACTTCCTCTTCCCCAAGGGGTTGGCCCGCGAGGCAAACGCCGCCAACCTGAACGCCATCGAGAACGCGAAATCCGCCAAGAAGCACCGCGAGGACGTCGAGCGCGCCAAGGCGCAGGAGACGGCGGGTCGCCTGGCGGGCAAGGTCATCCGCATCAGCGCGCGCGGCGCGGAGGGCGGCAGGCTCTACGGCTCCGTGACCTCGCAGGAGATTGCCGACGCGCTGGAGAAGCAGTACGGTGTGAAGGTGGAAAAGCGCCGTATCGAGGTCGCGAACATCCGCAACGCGGGCGACTTCACCGTCAGCGTGTGGCTGTACGCGGGCATCACGGCGGAAATGACGGCCAAGGTTGAGGTTGCGCAGGGCTGATCCCTGCGACATGCGGATATAGCGGCTTCCCCCGCCCCGCGCTGCGCGGACGGGGGAAGCATTTGAGTTGCCGGGCTGCCCGGCGGACGGCGAGGAGGAACACGAGTGGAAGAACAGGCTGTCATGCGCGTGCCGCCCAACAACGCGGACGCGGAGCGCAGCGTGCTCAGCTGCATGATGCAGGACAGGGAGGCGCTGACGCTGGCCTTCGAGCTGCTGACGGCGGAGGATTTCTATCAGCCGGCGCACAGGGAGATTTTCGATGCGATGCACGCCCTGAGCGCGCAGGGAATGCCTGCCGACCTGGTGACGGTGGACGACGAGCTGACCCGCCGCGGCACGCTGGAGGGCATCGGCGGCTCCTCCTATCTGGTGGAGGTCTCCCAGTGCGTGGCCTCGACGGTCAACGCGCGCGCCTATATCCAGATCGTCGATGAAAAGGCGACGCTGCGCCGGATGATCCGCGCGACGGGCGACATCTCCACGGCGTGCTTCGCGCAGGCCGACCCGGTGTCGGACATCCTCGGCGCGGCGGAGAAGTCGATCTTCGACATCATCATGCGCAGGCACGAGGGCTCCTCGCTGATGCCCATCGCCGACGTGCTGCCCGACACCTACATGCGCATCGAGCGGCTCTCCCAGCTCAAGGGGAGCATCGACGGCGTGCCC
>JALFHA010000101.1 GCA_022776785.1 Clostridiales bacterium
CAGCTACAACAAGTACTCCCACGAGGATACCGAGATCATCATCGAGGTCACGCCGAAGTTTGTGGAAATCTGGGATACGAGCGAGGATAACTACGCCTTCCAGATCTTCATCGACTTTGACAAGCAGGCCGTCGAGGTCAAGCAGTACGACCAGATGTAACCCCTCACGCAGCACGCGCCGCGCTCCGAAGCTGGAGCGCGGCGCGATTTTATTTCTCCTCCCCCAGCGCCAGAGCGATGAGCCGGTCGAGCGCGGCGAGGGTCTGCTCCTGCGTCAGGACGTGATGCTCGAGCAGATCCTGCACGAAGAATTCCTTGTACCTGCGGCAGAATTCCGCCTGCGTAACGATGATCTCCGCATGATCGCTGCAAAGGTCATAGTGCGTATCCGGCTTAGCCAGCAGCGTACCGGCGCCCTCGTAGAGGCCGATTTCCGAGCGCGGCGGGCGGTATCCCTCCTGAAAGAAGTAGACGTGGAAGCTGGCATTGTGCTCAGCCTGCTCGCGGATATGGCGCAGGATATCGGCGCGCTCCTGCGGGGTATACGGGCTGATGGCGAAGAAGTGATCGCTCTGCTCCCCGGTGCGTGCGAAGCGCTCCATTTCAGGCAGGGAGAAGATGGTATGGGTCGGGCGGCGCTTGGTGAAGAAGTTCTGCCAGCGCGCCAGATGCACCTGCCACAGCGCACCGATGAGGGCTTCGAGCTCCTCGCCCTGACCGAAGCCCTGCCGCGCGAAGCCATCGCGGACGGCGCGCAGCAGGATATCCGGGTGAATATAGCAGATGGGCACGTCGAGCTTGACGGTATACACGGCGCGGCCGCGTTCCAGCTCAGCGCATTCGCGGGTATAGGTCAGGTAATCCTGCGGCTTGCAGGTGAGCGAAAAAGCGGATTTGAGCGGAGCCATCCGGTTCTGTCCGCGGGCGAGCGCGATTTCCAGCGCGCAGGGCTCCTGTCCGCAGGGCAGGGGGCAGACGGCGAGCTCGCGCCTGTCCACAAGCGTCGCATCGCGGGTATGCCATAGCCCCTGCGCGTCCTCCCACCGGGCGAGGATACGGTTGCTGCGGTAGAGCCGCTCCTGCTCGCGGGAGAACACGCCTGGCTCCACGCCCCATGCCATGTAGCAGCCAGCGTAGAGCAGCGGCTGTATGGCGGCGATGCTCTCGATGATCTCGTCCTCTCCGATATAGATGTAGTGCTCCACGCGCACGCGCGCGCCGGGCGTTTTCATCGGCAGTCTTTTTGCCAACGCGGTCATCAGCGCGCGGTCGCAGCAGCCCGTGATCGTCAGGAAGACCTGCCGTCCAGCCGTCAGCTCGCAAAACAGGCCGCCATCTGTCCACGGCTCCTCTGGTGCATTCTCCGCGCCGGGACGCAGCATGTCGCACATCGCCTGATTGCTGAGGTAGCCATCGCGCCCCAGCCGGCTGACCTCCAGCGCAATGCCGAGTTGGCCGAGCTGTTCAGGGGATATCCCCATCCCCGGGCAATCCCGCAGCCTCCTGTAGCAGTCCTTCATCGCGGCATAGCTGCCCTTGCCGTCCAGCAGGCGGAACAAGCTGTTGCGGCTCTTGTATCCGAGCCTTCTGGCGGCTTCGGAGGCCGACATGCCGCTGTGCTTCAGCAGACGCGAGAGATACGGGCCGAATCCGACCATCGGTCTGTTTTCCCATTCCTCGGATTTCATATTTCAGCGCTCCCTTCCAGCGTCTCATCCCGCGGTTTTCCGGCAGGCTTCTCCTCCCCTGCCGAAAAAGCAAGGGCCCCCAGCCGCGTGCTTTCGCTCCGGCTGAGGGCTCGTCATAGCGTCCACCATCAGATTTTTCTGACAATCTCCTGCATCGCGTCCCAGTTCTCCTCCATGCTGCGCACGAGTGCGAACTGCGTGTGCGCGCGATCGAGGTTGTGTCCCGGGCGATGGATGCGGAAATACTTGTCGCCGTTGAGATAGTCAGCCAAGAAGCGCATACCGCATTCCAGCGTCATCAGCTTGGCGCCCATCGGCAGCAGCTCGATCTCACGGCGGCCCATCACCTGCCCCGCCTCGCCGAGGAAGCCGCGGGCGAACGCCTCGAACATCGGCAGCGAGAGGCTGACCTTCGACAGGTCCCGCTCATCCTCCTCGGCGGTGGTCGCGCCGAAGCGGATGGAGTCGCCGAAGTCATAGGCCGCCAGACCGGGCATGACCGTATCCAAATCGATGACGCACACGCCGCGCCCCGTCTGCGCATCCAGCAGCACGTTGTTGAGCTTGGTGTCGTTGTGGGTCACGCGCAGCGGGATCTCGCCCGCTGCCAGCGCGTCAAGCAGCGTGTGCACCTCGCGCTCGTACCTCCGGCAGAAGGCCAGCTCCTCGCCGACCTCACCAAGCCGCCCGGCCTCGTTGCGGGCGACGGCATCCATCAGCTGCGCATAGCGCGCGGGCGTGTTGTGGAAATCCGGGATGGACTCCACCAGCGACGCGGCTGGGAAGCCGCCCATCTGCCGCTGGAAGCGGCCGAACGCCGCGCCCGAGAGCGCGAACAGCTCCGGCGTATCCGGCAGATCGCGGGAGATCGTCTCCTCGATGAACAGGTACATGCGCCACAGCTCGCCGTCCTCATCGTAGGCGAAGAGCTTGCCGTCCGCCGTGGGCACGAGCGTCAGCGTCTCACGCGCGGGGTCGCCGCCCTCCGCGGCGATGATGCCACGCAGGTACTCCGTCACCCGTGCGATGTTGGCGATGACATCCTCCGGCCTCTTGAAGACGTAGCGGTTCACGCGCTGCATGATGTAGCGGCGGGTTCCCTCCTGCGTCTTCACGCACACACAGAGCGTGTCGTTGATGTGGCCGTTGCCATACGGCTCGGCAGTGATTTCACCCTGCGGCAGCGCAAAGCGCCGCGCCATTTCGATTGTCTTTCTCTCCATTTCTTCTCTCCGTATTGATTGAGTTTTATCCCTTCACGCCGCCGGAGGTCAGGCCCGCCGCCAGATGCTTCTCGATGCACATGAACAGGATGACGACCGGAATCGTCGCCAGCAGCGCGGCGGCGAAGAGGTACTGCCACTCGATCATGTTGAACGAGCTGAACTGCGTGATGCCCACCGTAATCGGCTTGTTGCTCGGCGTGGAGATGAGCACAGTGGAGATCGTGTATTCGTTCCAGGAGTTGATGAACACGAAGATCAGCGTCGTCACGATGCCCGGCGCCGCCATCGGCAGCAGGATGCGCAGCAGCGCGCTGACCGTCGTGCAGCCGTCGATCTGCGCGGCCTGCTCCATCTCCGGCGAGATGGAGATAAACGTGCCCCGCAGCAGCCAGATGGCAAACGCCTGATTGAACGCCGCGTTGATGAGCATCAGGCCGACGATGGTATCGTTGAGGTGCAGCGTGTTCATCAGCTGGGAAATGCCCACCAGCAGCACGACCGGCGAGAACATCTGGCTCATGATGACGAAGCCGAGGAAGACGTTCTTGCCCTTGAACTTCATGCGCGCCATCGCGTAAGCCGCGGGGATGCCGCAGAGCATGGCGATGGCCGTCGCGCCGAAGGAGAGCACGATGGAGTTCATCAGGTAGCGCAGCACGCCGCGGTCCATGATGTCAATCAGGTTGCTCCAGACCCACTTGGTCGGCAGCATGTGCAGGAAGTACATGTCCGTCGTTTCCGCGTTGCTGCGGAAGGCCGTGATGAACATCACATAGAACGGATACAGGATCAGCAGGCTCGCGGCGATGACGAACGCATAGAGCGCCCCCCTCGCGATCACCGGCGCAATCGCGCCCTTGTAGAGCAGGATCACCGCGCACAGCAGCACCGCCAGCACGGGCAGCAGCAGCCAGAGCTGCGCCGTCACGCCCGACCGGAGGCCGGCGACAAGCGCCGCCGTCTGCCCGCCTGCCGCACCATTATACAGGAAATGGTCAATTCTTTCAAGCAACAGTTGTGCTCCGGCCACCTCCTGCCCGGAGACGATGAGCTGCACTTGCCGGGAGAAGGTCTTCGTCACCGACATGGCGAACACCGGCACCAGCAGCACTGCCGCCAGCGACAGCCAGCATGCGGCCAGCCGCAGCCCGCGCGGCACGCCCGTGAGATCCCTGTGCGGCAGGTCGAGCCCGCCGCGCAGCCCCAGCGCCGCCAGCACGGCAGCCAGCGCAGCGCACAGCACCAGCGCCTGCATCATACGGCCCGGCGTGAGGCTGCTGCGCAGGAAATCCCAGCCGCTGCGCCGCACGCTGTGCTGCACGCTGAGCACGACCAGCGAGGTCGTCTCGCCCTTGGAGTTGACGCGCTCGGTCACGCTCTCGTCGATTTTCAGGCTGCCGCCGATCCCCGCGTCGGCGTACTGCTCAAGCACGGCCTCGGCCTCGGCCATCGCCGCGATATACTTCTCGTCGCCAACAAAGGTGTTGGCCGACCGCTTGGTGTAGATGCTCGTGGTGAACTGCACCACAGGAAGGCTCAGCAGCACGGCAGCCAGAACGAGGGCCACCGCCGCGAGGATCAGCGCGAGGCGGTTTTTCTGCGCGCTTTGCGCGCTCAGCTTGCCGCGGATCATGCGTCCTCACGCTCCTTTCGCACGGAGACCATCATGTACACCCCGGCGACCAGGCACAGAATCACAAAGCCGATGACGGAGAGCGCCGTCGCCGGTCCCTTGCGCTGATCGTAGAAGGCCAGCATGTACAGGTAGGTGATGAGCGTATCCGTCTTGTGTGCGGGCGCGCCCTTGGTAATCGTGTAGACGATCGGGAAGGAGTTGAAGACGTAGATGATGTTGAGCACGGTGCTCACCGTCAGCGACGGGCGCACCAGCGGGATGGTGACGTGGAACAGCTTCTGCCAGAAGTTGGCGCCGTCCACGGTCGCGGCCTCGTAATACGCCGCGTCGATGGACTGCAGGCCGGAGAGCACGCAGAAGGTGACAAACGGAATCGTGACGAAGATGCCCACGCCGCACTCCCATATGAACTCGATCTGGTAGCTCGCGCGCCAGTTGACTGCCTGCTTGATGATGCCCAGATTGAGCAGCACGTTGTTCAGGTTGCCGTATTCAAACTTGATGATGTAATTCCAGATGGAGGCCTGAATCACCAGCGAGGTCGCCCACGGGAAAACCACGATGGAGCGCGCGAGCTTGCGGCCCTTGAACTCCTGATTGAGCACCATCGCCATGATGAAGCCAAACAGCGTGGACAGGCCCACGACCGAGATGACCCAGACGATCGTGTTCATCATGACCGTGCCGAAGACGGGGTCGGAAACCGCATCCTTGAAGTTGGAAAGGCCCACGAAGCCGCCCACGATGCCCGCCTTGGAGATCTCGCTGAACGCAAGCTTGAAGACGATGCCGATAGGGAAGACGACGAAAATCGTCATGATGAGGATACTCGGCAGCAGCCAGAGATACGGCTCCCATTTATGCCGAACGAGGATGGTATTCAAGACAGGTTTCCCCCCTTCTTGGGTACAGCAAGGCTTTTCGTGAAAAGAAACAGGGAGGTCGGTCAGCAGCCAACCTCCCTGAACAGCTCCGGCTTACCGTTGAAAGCCCGCAAGGGTTTGGCCCTATGCGCTCAGCCTGGCAGGCTTTCCGTTACGTCGGGAATGCAGCCGGCGCCATGCCGGTTTACTTGGTGATCTTCGCCTGCAGCTCGTCAAGCAGCGTCTTGACATCGCCGCCGGTCAGAGCACTCTGCTCGACATTGGTGACGCCCTGCTTGACGTCGATCCACTCGGCCTTGGCGGTCGGGTAGAACTGCGCGCTGCCCAGCACGTTCAGCCACGCCTCAAAGGACGGGTTGGCCGCGACGAGGGCCTCAACAGCGGAGTTGACGGCCGGCAGGAAGTCCTCCATGCTGACCCAGCCCACATAGTTCTCCGGATCGTAGAAGAAGGAGAGGAACTTGCCGATGGCCTCGTTGCGCGCGGCCTGATCGGGGGCGGAATCATCCTTGAAGGCCATGATGCGGTCCATGACGCCCACGGAGCTGGAGGACGCGCCCTCGTTGTGCGGGATATCCGCCACAGCGTAGTTCACGCCGGTGTAGCCCTTGTCCTTGATGTAGGTCGGCAGGGAATTCGGGGCGATGACCATCGCCAGCTTGCCCGCGCCGAACATATCCTGCAGGTCGTAGCGGGTCTGGGTGGCCGGGTTCGGGTTGGTGTAGCCCTTGTTGTACAGGCCGATGGCGTACTCAACCGCCGCGACGTTCGCGTCGGAGTTGACCGCCCAGTTGCCGTCGGCGTCAACGAAGCCGCCGTTGTTGCCCCATGCGTAGTAGGCAAACGCAGCCTGGCCCTCGTCTGTGGTCATGTCAATGCCCCACGGATAGACCTCGCCGCCAAAGGTGTCGATGATGGCCTGGCAGACATCCTCCAGCTCAGCCCAGGTCGCGGGCACTTCCACGCCGGCCTCCTCAAGGATGTCCGCATTGTAGTACAGCGCGCGGGCGGAGGCCAGATCCGGCACAGCCCAGCACACGCCGTCGATCACCGACTGCTCGATGAAGGACGGGAAGAAGTCGCCAAACAGCTCCTCCGGGCAGTAATCGCTGACCGGAAGCAGCAGCCCCTCGTTCGCGTAATCGGCAAAGGTGTCGATATTGAGGATGTCGGGGGCGTTGTTGTTGCTGATACGGGTGGAGACGACGGTGTAGATGTCGTTCCAGGAGACGACCTCAAGGTTCAGCTTGATGCCGGGATTGGCTTCCTCAAACTTCCTGACAAAGTTGGAGCCGTCCATGCCGTTGCCCAGGAACCAGTTGTTGGTGTTAGGGCCGTACTGCGCGATGATGACGTCGAGCGTGATGTCCTCCGCCAGGCCGAAGCCCGCAAAGACCGTCAGCATCAGGACCGCCAGCAGCAGCGTTACCAGCTTTTTCATAGGGAAGTATCCTCCTTTTTCTCGTCGTAGGGAAACAGAGTTCGTTGTATAAACTATTATAAAATATCCGCATGAAATTGTAAAGTTTTTTCGGAAAACTTTTGAAAATTTTTCCGCATGGCCGCAATGACATTGTTTTCTTCCGTTTTGCTGCTGAATTCCCTGATTTCCGTATCTTTACGGTATCCTTACGGCGCGCGCTTCCCGGCCATCGCCCCGTGGATGAGCGCCAGCGTGCCGCGAAGCGCGCGCGCATCCATCTGCCCGGGCGCAGAGGCCTCCCCCGCACTGGCAAAGGTCAGGCAGCTTCCCACGCATTCGCAGGCCGCGCGCGTGAGCGTGCCCTCAGCACCCATGACGATGGCGATGTACGGTCTGCCGGTTTCCTCGCCCGCGCGGGCCATGCGCCACGCCGCCTCCAGCGCCTGCACACGATTGCCGGCCATCACCGCCGCCTTGCACACATCCGCGCCCAGCGCCGCCTGCCTCGTCAGCCAGCGAGCGGGCGTTTCCATATTTTCGGGCGTCGTGAAGGCATGGCTCGAGCCGACAAGCGCCACGCCTGCCGCCCGCGCCGCCTTCGCGATGCGCACGAACGCCGCGTCGCCCACGCTCAGCTCGCAGTCGAGCGCCTCGCAGCAGCCGCTGCGCGCCATGTCCGTGAGCAGCGCCTCGTAGGCCTGCGCGTCCGCATCCCCCGCGCCGCCGTCGCGCACCGTGCGCAGCGTAAAGAGCAGCGGCAGGTCGCCGCCCGCCCGCGCCGCCGCGCACGCCGCGCGCGCTGCCTCCGGCGAAGGCATGGGCGAAAGGCTGTCCATGCGCAGCTCCATCAGGTCCGCGCCCGCCTGTGCCGCGCGCGCCGCTGCCGCACGGATTTCTTCCAATGTATATCCCATCACCGGCACGCAGATTTTGGGCATTCCCTCGCCCAGCGTCACGCCGCCCACGCGCACCACATTAGGCTCTCTGTCCACCTGGCATCCTCCTTTGCCCCCGCCCGTGCTGCGTCGGCAGGGGTCGTGTATGCCTATCATCTTACACGCTGTCCGCCGCGCGCGCAAGGGGCAAGCTGCTTTTTTCCCGCGCTTCCCCTGCGCCCCATGTCAACGCCCGCCCCGCCTTTTTCTCCCGGTCAATATCAAGTTTTCGCCCCGCGTCTTGCTTTCCCGCCCGTCCTCTGCTATAATGGTTGTCGCCTAATGCGGATATGGTGGAATGGCAGACACCGGGGACTTAAAATCCCCTGCCTCCGGGCGTGCGGGTTCGACCCCCGCTATCCGCACCAGCACAGGCGGGCTTCCGGCACACGGAGCCCGCCTGTTTTTTCTTTGCTATGTGTGCCATTCCGGGCCGAAGCGGATATGTCTACAGAACCGGTATGCCGCCTACAGAGTCGGCGCGCGGCCCGGTTGACACTGGTTGGAAAATTTGGTATCATTACCGATTGACACTGGTTGGAAAATTTGGTAGCATTATTTGATAAAAATCAGTTTGCTTTAGCGCTGCGCGGGATTTGTTTTCCGCTCGCCCGGCAGGATATACAGCCGATGAATTTATTCATATTTTCCCCCTCTTTATCCGGGCTGCCGCTGAAAAAAAGAAAGGAGCACCCTTGTGAGAAAAAGGATGATTGCGGTGGCGGCCGTGCTGCTGGCCTCTGCAGGCATTCTGACCGCCCTGGCTCCGGACACGCTGTCCATGATGATTCTGCTGTGCATGTGTGCTCTGCTCGCCATGGGCTATGTTCTGGGGCTGATGCCCTGTATGCAGCTGACGGCAGGCTTCTCCTCCGCCCGGCAAAACATCGATCAGGCGCTGGAGGTACAGACCTCCGAAACCTGGTACGCCGTCTTCAAGATGGACACCCCCTTCCGCCAGCGTGAGCTGGACAAGCTGTTTCGCCTGTACCGCGACGAGGCCGATATGCAGAAGGAGGCCGGCGAGGTCATCAGCGACATCGAGGACTGGATCAGCGAGGACACGCTTGCCCTGCAAACCTGGCAGGGCCTGGTGGTGCAGATTCCCGGCACGCTGACCGGTCTTGGCATCATCGGCACGTTCGTCGGACTGCTGATGGGCATCAGCGGCATCAGCTTCAGCTCCGTGGAGGCCGCGCTGGAGAGCGTTTCCGTGCTGCTCTCCGGCATTGAGACCGCCTTCTACACCTCGATTGCAGGCGTGATTCTGTCCATTCTCTTCAATATCTTCAACCGGATGCTCTGGAATTCGCTGCTGCGGGAATACGGCCTGTTCTGCGAATACTTCCACCGCATGGTGGTGCCCACCGCTGAAAAGCAGCTCCGCGCGATTCAGCAGCGTGACATGAAGGACATCAAGGACAAGCTGGATCGCCTGCCCCGCTATGGCGGCGTGGGCGGCTTCGGCGGCGTGGGCGGCTTCGGCGGCGCGGGCGGCGCGCAGAGCGCAGGCAACGAGCAGATCCTCATGCCCCAGATCCTCGCGGGCATGAAGAACGGCGAATTCACCTTCTACCTCCAGCC
>JALFHA010000111.1 GCA_022776785.1 Clostridiales bacterium
CGCTGGAGGGGCACGTACTCGGTCACGGGCTTGTCGGTGATGAGCACGCCCGCTGCGTGCGTGGATGCGTGGCGCGGCAGGCCCTCGAGGGAACGGCTCATGTCGATGAGCCTGCGCACGCGCTCGTTTTCCGCATAGCTCTTTTTGAGCTCAGGCGAGAGATTGAGCGCGCGCTCGAGCGTCATGTTCAGCTCGAAGGGGATGGACTTCGAAATGGCGTCCACCTCGGCGTAGGGGTAGCCCAGCACGCGGCCCACGTCGCGCACGACGGCGCGCGCGGACATCGTGCCGAAGGTGATGATCTGGCTGACGTGATCCGCGCCGTAGCGCCGGGCCACATAGTCGATGACCTCCTGACGGCGCTCGTAGCAGAAGTCCACGTCGATATCGGGCATGGAGACGCGCTCCGGGTTGAGGAAGCGCTCGAAGAGCAGATTGTAGCGCAGCGGGTCGAGCTGCGTGATGTACAGGCAGTAGGCGACAATCGAGCCTGCGCCGGAGCCTCGGCCCGGGCCGACGACGATGTTCTGGCTGCGGGCGTAGCGGATGAAGTCCCACACGATGAGAAAGTAATCGACATACCCCATGCGGGTGATGACGCCGATCTCATACTCCATGCGCTCGCGCGCCTCGGGCGTGACGGGCTGATAGCGCTCGGCAAGCCCCTCCTCGCACAGGCGGCGGAGCATCTGCTCGCTCGTCTCGCCCGGCGCGGTGGGGAAGCGCGGCAGCTTCGTCTCGCCGAAGACGAACTCCACCTGACAGCGTTTGGCGACCTCCTCCGTGCGCGCAACCGCGTCCTGCCACTGCGGGAAGAGCGCGAGCATCTCCTGCTCGCTCTTGACGTAGAGCTCGTCCGTCTCCATGCGCATCCGGTTCTCGTCGTCGAGCGTCTTGCCCGTCTGGATGCACATGAGCACCTCCTGCGCGGAGGCGTCCTCGCGGCGCAGGTAGTGGCAGTCGTTGGTGGCGAGCAGCGGGATGCCCGTCTCCTCGCTCACGCGCACGAGCAGCGGCAGCACGCGCCGCTCGTCCTCCAGGCCGTGGTTCATGATCTCGATGAAGTAATTGCCCTTGCCAAAGAGCGCCTCCATCTCCCGCGCGTGCGCGCAGGCGGCCTCGAAATTGCCGTCGAGCAGCAGGCGGTCGAGCTTGCCGGACAGGCACGCGCTCGAGGCGATGAGCCCCCTGCTGTAGCGGCGCAGGCACTCCATATCCACGCGCGGGCGGTAGTAGAAGCCGCGCGTCCAGCTCTCGGAAACCAGATGCGTCAGGTTGCGGTAGCCCTCCTGCGTCTCGCACAGCAGGATGAGGTGGTTATAGCTGCGCATGCCCACGGAGGCCCCGTGCTCGTCCATGTTGTCGCAGGTGTAGACCTCGCAGCCGATGACCGGGTGAATGCCCCGCTTTTTCGCCTCCGTGTAAAAATCGACCACGCCGTACATCGCGCCGTGGTCGGTGACGGCACAGGCGTCCATGCCCAGCTCCTTGACGCGGTCAAGCAGCGGGCCGATGCGGTTTGCGCCGTCGAGCAGGCTGTATTCGGTGTGCAGGTGAAGGTGTGCAAAGGCCATGGTGCAAGCTCCTTGTGTCTTGGGTGGATCAGATGTCAAAGTCAATGGTTGCGAGGATGGGCAGCACGGCCGCGCTGCTCATGCGCGTCTCGAACGTGACCTGATGCGCGCCGTCCCACGTCTCGTAGGTGTGCCACGTCTGCGCCCCATCCTGCGCCCCAACCACGGCGCTGTAGCAGATGAAGCGCCGACCGCCGAGCGTGCGCAGGCGCACGTCGTCCGCCCCGGCGTGTGCGTAATAGCTGACCAGCTCCTGCTCGCCGTAGTCCTCCACGGCGTCGCCGGTCTCGTTGTCATAGCAGAAGATGTACAGCTCATTTCCGTTTTCGTCAAAGGCGCAGCCCGCAAACACGGCGTTGCCGCCCTCGGCGCGGTTGTTGGTGGTGTAGTCCGCGAGGCTGTAGCCGTCCGGGACGGTCAGATGAAAGCCGTACTCGGAAAAATCGATGGTCTGCCCGCCGGCAATCGGCGTGATGCGCTCGTGGCTGGCATCGTAGGCGCGTAGCGCGAGCGCTGATATGCAGCCCACAAGAAAGGCCGAAACGATGAGCACAGCGGATTTGAGCATGGATGATGCGCGGTTCATATCGTCCTCCAAAGGCGGCGGGAAATGCGCTCCTGTCAATCAGAAGGGTTCCCCGACTCTTTCCTAAGTATAAATCCTTGACCTCGCCGTGTCAACGCTTTCACGATTGCAACAGGCGCGCGTCTGTGATACAATATCCGTATCATGGCGGTCGTATGCACCGCCGGGGAAGGGAGCGTTTTCATGGCGTTTTGCACCTTTGACGACGGCGCGGCGCTGTTTGATTCCACGCCTGTGGAAAATATGTTCATCACCGAATACATGCTGCGCGCGCCGGGGGATTTTGTCAAGGTCTATCTCTACGGGCTGATGCTGTGCTACCATCATGCCGAGCGGATGAGCCTTTCCTCCATGGCGAAGGATCTGGACATGCAGGAGGAGGACGTAGAGCGCGCCATGCGCTACTGGGAGCGCGATGGTCTTGTGCGCCGCACGGGGGATAATCCCGTGTGCTACACATACTATAACCTCAAGCAGATCACGCTGGCCCGGGCGGAGAACCCGGGGGAGAAGCTGTACAACCGCGAGTTTACTGACGAAATCCGTCGAACGCTTGAGGGGCAGACGCTTTCCAGCGCAGATTACAGCGTGATTTTCGACTGGGTGGATGTGCTCGAGCTGCCCGAGGAGGTCGTCATCATGCTGCTGCAGAACGAGCGGCAAAAGAGCACCAGCGGGCGAGTGTCCATCGCCATCGCGGGCAGGACAGCCCAATCGTGGGCGCAGAGCGGCGTGCGCACGCTGGAGGACGCGGAAAAGATGCTCATTCTCGATTCCGCGCGGGAAAAGGAGCTGCGCCGTCTGCTCACGCGGCTGGGTCAGCGCCGCCCCGCCAGCGAGGACGAGAAGGAAATGTATAAAAAGTGGGTCGAGGAGTGGGGCTTCACGGCGGAGGCTGTGCTGGAGGCCTGCCGCGAGACGACCAAGGGCACGCCGACGATGGCCTATCTAGACGGCATCCTGCTGCGGCAGCATCAGCTCGGGCGGCACGAGGCGCAGGCGTTGGCTAGCGGCATGACGAAGGAGCACACGCAGCGCGATTTTGCGCGCGAGGTGCTCGCCGGGCTGGGGCGCACGGGCGTTACGCCCACGAAGGAGGATCTCGCCCAAATCGAACAGTGGCGCACAAAGGGCTTTGGCGAGGAGTTGATCCTGCAGGCGGTGCATGAGGTACACGCCAAAAACGCGGGAGGCAGCCTCGAGGAGATCGATGCCAGATTGCAGGCGTGGCACGCGCAGGGCTTCACCACCACCGAGCAGGTGCAGGCGGCTCGGGTGCGCATCCGAGCGCTCAACGAGCAGCTCCGGGAAATCTATCGCGCAGCAGGGATGGAAAAGCGCGTCAATCCGGGTGACCGCGACATGCTTGCCCGCTGGCAGGGCGAGTGGGGCATGAGCATGGAGCTGATGCTGCTGGCGGCGCAGTACGCGCGCGGCAGCGGCTCGCCGATGAAGGCTGTGGACAAAATCCTGTATGACTGGAAGCAGACGGGCATCGCTACGCCCGCGCAGGCGAGGGAGGAGCACGAGGCGCATCTGCGCGGGACGCCCAAGGCTGCGCCCGTGACGCAGGCAAAACCGCAGGACGCGATGCTCCGCCACGGCTATACGCAGGAGCAGTACAGCGCGATGGTGTCCGATCTCTACGAGGAGGAAAACAATGGTCAGCCGTGAAAATATCACGCGCGAGGTGCTCTCCGAGCTGGAGGGCAGGCGCGCGCGCAACCGGGAGCAGGAGCGCGCGCGCCGCGAGGAGGCGAGCGCGCGCAGTACCAGAATCGGCGAGCTGCTTGCCGAGCGGCAGCGGAGCCTGCTGACCGGGGTGAAGGGGGCATTCACAGCCCCCGGCAGCGCGCAGCGCATTTCCGATGAATTGAAGGGAAGCATCGCGCGCATCAACGCGGAGATTGCGCGGGAGCTTGAGCGTGTCGGGCTGCCGCAGGACTATCTTCAGCCCGTCTATCAGTGCCCGATATGCAGAGATACGGGCTATGTCGGCGAACCGATTCACGAGCAGTGCGTCTGCCTGCGCCGCGCGGTGATGAACAGGCTCTACCAGAGCGAGGGCCTGCACGGGCTCGAGCATGAAAACTTTTCGAGCTTTGACGAGAGCGTCTTTCCCGACGAGCCGCGCCCCGGCGCGCACACGCAGCGC
>JALFHA010000148.1 GCA_022776785.1 Clostridiales bacterium
TCCGGCGCATCGGGTAGCACACAGATTTTCAGATAGCTCTGACGGGACGGCACGGCTGCGCGCTGTCCCGTCTGTCTATTGCGCAGGCGTAAGGATGAGCGGCGGTGAGGGAGAGACCCCACCGCATATGGGTGGGAAGGCCGCCCTGAAATGGAGGCGCAGGGATGAACGGAAAAGGCTGGATCAGAGGGCTGCTGGGGCTGCTTGCGGCGCTGCTGGCGCTCTCTGTCGCCGCTGTGGCCTGCGCGCAGCAGGGAACGGCGACGGTGATGGTGTACATGATCGGCTCGGATCTGGAGACGGAGGCTGGCTGCGCGTCCGACGACATCCTGGAGATGGCCGAGGCCGAGTTTGGCGATTCGCTGAATGTGCTGATTCAGACGGGCGGCTCGACGGACTGGGCCATTGAGAGCATATCGGACGAGGGCTGCCAGCGCTACGAGGTGCGCGATGGGGATATCTTCCTTCAGGAGGATCTGGGCAGCATGAGCATGATGAGTGCCGGAGCCATCGGCGACTTCATCCGCTGGGGCGTGCAGCGCTATCCCGCTGACCGCTATGCCATTGTCTTCTGGGATCACGGCGGCGGGACGATGCTCGGCTTTGGCAGCGACGAGCACGATCCCGAGGGGATGCTGCTGCTCGGCGATCTGGCGGAGGGCCTGCGGCTGGGCGGCGTGCACATGGATTTTGTGGGCTTTGACGCCTGCCTGATGGCGACGCTGGAGACGGCGCTGGCGCTTTCGCCCCATGCGGACTATCTCATCGCCTCGGAGGAGACGGAGCCGGGCGGCGGCTGGATGTACACGGGCTGGCTGGAGCTGCTGGGCCGCGAGCCGGATGCGGAGACGGAGATCATCGGGCGGCGCATCGTGGAGGACTACCTGAGCGAATGTCAGTTCAGCGGGGACGAGGGCGTAACGATGGCGCTCATCGACCTGAGCGAAATCGATGTGCTCTACGAGGCTGTGCGCCGCTGCATGGCGCAGGCTGAGGAGGGAATGCAGGACGAGCGCCGTGAGCAGATCGTCGTCGCCAGAAGCCGCGCCAGAACCTATGGCGAGGGTGAGTTTGAGCAGGTGGATGTGGCCGACTTCATCAGCCGTGCGCAGGTGGAAGGCGGAGAGGATGTGCTGGCCGCGCTTGACAGGGCTGTCGTCTGCCGCGGCGGCGATGTGACGGATTCCTGCGGGCTGGCGATGTACCACCCATACGTCTATCCGGAGTACTACGAGATGGTGAGCGATGAAATGCGCCGCATCGGCATGGACGAGGACTATTTCGCCTACTTTGACGACTTCGTGAGCGCGCTGGTTGGCGGGCAGAGCCTGGACTGCGGCAGCTCGTGGCTCAACGGCGCGCAGGAGACCGGGGAGCAGGATTACACCGGGGCCTCGTGGTACGATGCTGAACTCGCCGACGCCGCTGCGCAGCAGAGCGCGTCCCTCTCGCAGGACGAGCTGTATCTTGCGCCGAAGGGGGAGCAGTATGTGCTCTCGCTGAGCGAGGAGGAGTGGGCGATCATCTCGGAGATTTACATGCAGGTGTTCGTGGATGACGGCGAGGGCTATATCGACCTGGGCATGGACAACATGTATGAATTCGACGATGACGGCGATCTTGTGGCGGACTTTGACTATACGTGGGTCGCGCTGGACGGGCAGATTGTGCCCTTTACCGCAGAGACGACGGACACGCGCGAGGACGGAAGCTGGTATACCTACGGCTATGTGAAGGCCACGCTCAACGGCGAGCAGGCGATTGAGCTGATGCTCTGCTGGGATGAGGAGAATCCGGAGGGCTATGTGGCCGGATACCGGGAGGCCCGCGACGGCGTGGGCCTGCCCGCGCGCGGGCTGCGCACGCTTGGGTTCGGGGACGTGCTGGAATTCTGCTGCGATACCTACACCTATGACGGCGAGTATGACGGGCAGTACAGCTTTGGCGAGCCGCTGACGGTGGTCTTTGATCAGCCTGTTGTCTCCTATGAGGAGCTGGCGGAGATGCCGACGCTGGTATGCTTCTATCTTACGGACGTGTATCAGCGCGAATACCGGACGGAGACGCTCGAGTTTTCCTTTGAGTAGGCTGACAGGATATTTATAAAAGGCGCCAGAAAGCGGCGCCTATTTTTGTGTGCTTTTTTGCGCAGAAACAAGGGAAAAAACACCTCCGAACGTTTGAAAAAAACTGCGTAATTTGGTATAATAATATAGTAAGAAAATGTTCAGCCCCGTCAGGTGAGCCGGGGCGGAGCGGAGGAAGCATGATCCTTCATCTCGGCGATGATGTGGCCGTTCGCACGCGCGATGTGATCGCTATTATCGATCTGACGCAGACGCAGGGTGCGGTGACGGGCGAGATGCTGAAAGAGATTCAGCGGCAGAACCGCGTGCTCGTCCGCAAGGGAATCACGGCCAAGAGCGCGGTCATCTGCGCGGGCGCGCGCCGTCCCGGCGGAGCGATGGAGAATCCGCGTGTGTATCTGTCGCCGATTTCCACAACGACGCTGGCGCAGCGCGCCAATGCGCCGCTCTGTCCGGAGCCGCAGGAGGCGGTATCCGCGAGAGGCGGGTCGGACGACGGCAAACCGGATGACGGTGGGCCGGATGACGGTAGGCCGGGCGACGGTGGGCCGGGCGACGGCGGGCCAGGTGACGGCGGGCCGGGCGCGGCGCAGATGTGAGCAGGGGAGAGCAGGCAGCAAGAGGAGAGAGTATGAACAGCAATGAGCTCAATCGGGATCAGATTCCCGAAAGCCCGCTGGAGCAGGCGGGCGCATATGATGAGAACCAGATTCAGGTGCTCGAGGGATTGGAGGCCGTGCGCAAGCGCCCGGGTATGTACATCGGCTCGACGGACGAGCGCGGACTGCACCACCTCGTCTACGAGATCGTGGACAACGCCGTGGACGAGGCGCTGGCCGGCTTCTGCACACAGATTGACATCACACTGAGCAGGGACGGCTCCTGCACGGTGGTGGACAATGGCCGCGGCTTCCCCGTGGGCATCCACCCGAAGATCGGCCGCCCGGCGGTCGAGGTGTGCCTGACGCTCCTGCACGCGGGCGGCAAGTTCGGCGGCGGGGGCTACAAGGTCTCCGGCGGCCTGCACGGCGTGGGCGCGTCCGTCGTCAACGCCCTCTCGCGGCGCATGAAGGTGACGGTCTATCAGGATGGAAAAATCTACCAGCAGGAGTATGAGCGCGGCAAGGTGCTCTATGACCTCAAGGTCGTCGGCGAAACCGAGCGCACGGGCACGACCATCCAGTTCTGGCCGGACGTCAAGGGTGTGGAGAAGAACGAAAGCGGCGAGGACGAGGGTATCTTTGAGACGGGCCAGTTCAACTTCGATACGCTCAAGACCCGTTTCCGCGAGATGGCCTTCCTCAACCGCGGCATCCGCATCGTCTTCCGCGACGAGCGCGGGGACGAGCCCGTGGAGCGCGTCTTCCACTACGAGGGCGGCATCAGCGAGTTCGTCAAGTACATCAACAAGAACAAAGAGGTGCTCTTCCCGGAGCCCATCTACATCAGCGGCATGGTCGGCACGACGAGCGTCGAGGTCGCCATGCAGTACAACGACACCTACTCCGAGAATATCTTCACCTTCGTCAACAACATCCACACGCCGGACGGCGGCACGCACATGGCGGGCTTCTCGATGGCAATCACGCGCGTCATCAACGACTACGGCCGCAGGCATGGCGTGCTCAAGGCCAGCGACGCAAACCTGACCGGCGACGACGTGCGCGAGGGTCTGGCTGCTATCGTGTCCGTCAAGCTGGAGGACCCGCAGTTCGAGAGCCAGACCAAGAGCAAGCTGGGCAACAGCGAGGTTCGCACCATCGTCAATTCGCTGGTGGGTCAGCAGCTCGCCACCTATCTGGAGGAGAATCCCGCCAACGCCCGGCTGATTATCGACCGCTGTCTGGCCGCCTCCCGCGCGCGCGAGGCGGCGCGCAAGGCGCGCGACCTGACCCGCCGCAAGACCGTGCTCGAGAGCGCAAGCCTGCCGGGCAAGCTGGCCGACTGCTCTGAGCGCGATCCCAGCAAGTGCGAGATCTTCCTCGTCGAGGGCGACAGCGCAGGCGGCAGCGCCAAGATGGGCCGCGACAGGCACTTCCAGGCCATCCTTCCGCTGCGCGGCAAGATCCTCAACGTCGAAAAGACGCGCCTTGACCGCGTGCTCGCCAATGAGGAGATCAAGGCGATGATCACCGCCTTCGGCTGCGGCGTGGGCGAGGACTTCGACATCAAGAAGCTGCGCTATGACCGCATCGTCTGCATGACAGACGCCGACGTGGACGGCAGCCACATCCGTATCCTGCTGCTGACGTTCTTCTACCGCTACATGCGGCCGCTCATCGAGCAGGGGCACGTCTACGCCGCGCGCCCGCCGCTGTACAAGGTGACCTACCAGAAGCTGGAGCGCTACTGCTACTCCGACGACGAGCTCAACGCTGTCATGGAGGAGATCGGCCGCGAAAAGAAGCCCGACGTGCAGCGCTACAAGGGCCTGGGCGAGATGAGCGCCGAGCAGCTCTGGAACACGACGATGGACCCGACCAAGCGCACGATGCTGCGCGTCTCCGTGGATGACGCGATCGCCGCGGACGAGATCATGAGCCTGCTGATGGGAGAGAAGGTCGAGCCGCGCAAGGAGTTCATCGAGCAGAACAGCAAGCTGGTCGTCGATCTGGACATCTGAGCGCGCCAAACAGCGTGAAAGGAGGAAATCCTTTGGATTTCAAGGATAATCTGCCGGGCAACACAACGGACCTGCAGCGGCTGTACCCCATCGATCTGGAGCACGAGATGAAGCGCTCCTTCATCTCCTACGCGATGGCGGTCATCATCACGCGCGCGCTGCCCGATGTGCGCGACGGCCTCAAGCCTGTGCATCGCCGCATTCTCTACGCCATGCACGAGCTGGGCGTGACCCCGGACAAGCCCTACCGCAAGTGCGCCCGCATCGTCGGCGACGTGCTGGGCAAATATCACCCGCACGGCGATTCCTCGGTCTACGGCGCGCTGGTGCGCCTCGCGCAGGACTTCGCCACCCGCTACCCGCTGGTGGAGGGGCAGGGCAACTTTGGCTCCGTCGATGGCGACGGCGCGGCGGCCATGCGTTACACCGAGGCGCGCATGAGCAAGATCAACATGGAGCTGCTGGCCGATATCGACAAGGAGACGGTCGATTTCTCGCCCAACTTCGACGAGACGCTCATGCAGCCCAACGTGCTGCCCAGCCGCTTCCCGAACCTGCTGGTGAACGGCTCCTCCGGCATCGCCGTGGGCATGGCGACCAACATCCCGCCGCACAACCTCGGCGAGGTCATCGACGGCGTGGTGAAGCTCATTGACAAGCCCGACGCCACCAGTCAGGAGCTGATGGAGTGCATCAAGGGCCCGGACTTCCCGACTGGCGGCATCATTCTCGGCCGCAAGGGCATTTACGACGTCTATACCACCGGCCGCGGGCGCATCATCGTGCGCGCCAAGACCGAGGTGGAGCCCATGCCCGGCAACCGCCAGCGCATCATCGTGACGGAAATCCCGTACATGGTGAACAAGGCCGCGCTGGTGGCGAAGATCGCCGAGCTGGTGCACGACAAGCGCCTCGAGGGCATCAGCGATATCCGCGACGAGAGCGACCGCGAGGGCATGCGCATCGTCATCGAGCTCAAGCGCGACGTGAACAGCGCCGTCGTGCTCAACTACCTCTACAAGCACACGCAGATGCAGGACGCCTTTGGCGCGATCATGCTGGCGCTGGTGGACGGCGAGCCGAAGGTGCTCTCGCTGCACCAGATGCTCTACCACTACCTCGAGCATCAGAAGGACGTCATCGTCCGCCGCACGCGCTACGACCTTGACAAGGCCGAGGCCCGCGCCCACATCCTCGAGGGATTGCTCATCGCGCTGGACAACATCGACGAAATTGTCAAAATCATCCGCGGCAGCGCCAACACCGCCGAGGCCAAGGTACAGCTTATGGAGCGCTTCGGCCTGTCGGACAAGCAGGCGCAGGCCATTCTGGATATGCGTCTGGCCCGCCTGACCGGCCTGGAGCGCGAGCGCCTTCAGGAGGAGTATGCCGAGCTTGAAAAGACCATCGCCTACCTGCGCGCCGTGCTGGGGGATGAGAAGATGGTGCTGGCGATCATCCGCGAGGAGATTCTGGCGATCAAGGAGAAGTACGCCGACCCGCGCCGCACGCAGATCAGCATCATGGAGGGCGAAATCGACCCGGAGGACCTCATTCAGGAGGACAGCGTGGTGCTGACACTGACGCACTTCGGCTACGTCAAGCGGATCCCGCGCGCCACCTACCGCAGCCAGAACCGCGGCGGCAAGGGCGTGATGGGCATGACGACCCGCGAGGAGGACTACGCCGAGAAGCTGATCGTCACCTCCACGCACGACGAGATCATGTTCTTCACCAACCGCGGGCGCGTGTACAGCCTCAAGGGCTATGAGATCCCCGAGGCCGGGCGCACGGCACGCGGCACGGCGATTGTCAACCTGCTCCAGCTCGACGGCGGCGAGAAGGTCACGGCCATGATTCCGCTGCCGCGCGAGAAGGAGGGCCGCTATCTGGTGATGGCGACGCGCTGCGGCACGATCAAGAAGACCGCGCTCGACGAGTTTGCCAACCTGCGCAAGGCGGGGCTCATTGCCATCGTGCTGCGGGAGGATGACGAGCTCATCGGCGTGGAGCTGACCGACGCGACCTGTGAGCTGATGCTCGCCACGCGCATGGGTCAGGCGATCCGCTTCAGCGAGGACGACATCCGCGCCATGGGCCGCAACTCGATGGGCGTCAAGTCGATGGACCTTTCCGAGGGCGACGAGGTGATCTCCGTGGCGAAGATCACCGAGGGCGCGCAGGTGCTCGCCATCACGCAGAAGGGCTACGGCAAGCGCACGGAGATCGACGAGTTCCGCAGCCAGTCGCGCGGCGGCAAGGGCATCCTCGCCATGCGCCTGACGGACAAGACCGGCCCGATGGCCGCGCAGCTGCTCGTGCACGAGGATGAGGACCTGATGCTCATCACCGACGACGGCACGATCATCCGCCTGCCCGTGTCGGATATCTCGATCATCGGCCGCGTGTCGCAGGGCGTGCGCGTCATGCGCGTGGAGGGCGACAGCCGCATCGTCGGCGTGACGGCCACCGAGCGCGAGGACGGCGAGGAAGCGGAGGAAGCCGGGGAGGCTGTCTCCGGGGAGGACGTGCTGGACGAGGCCGCCAGCGCTGATGAAGCGCCCGTGCCCGCCGAGAGCGAGGATACCGAGGTATAATATCGCTCTCAGACAGAAATGGACTATAGGCGCGAAGCGAAGAAGGGAGTTTGAGGGGCTTGGAATCGGCGCCGCCTGTGGGACCGGAGCTGTGCGCCGCCTGTGGCGGAATCAGCACGGCGGAGTGTCGGGAATCGCAAGGAGCGGGCAGAGCCCGCGACTATGCGAGTTCCCCGGAGGATAAAGCCGATGGAGAACGGGGAATAGCCCCGGACTGAAACCCCTCAAGCAGGCTTGGGCGGCAGCCCAACGTATCTGAATATCATACGCAGGCCGATGACATCCATCGGCTTGCGCTTTGCACGAGAGGATTGCCATGAAAAGGAACAAAGGATTGCTGGTCTTTCTGGCCGTGGTGGGCGTGAGCGTCTCCGGGCCGATGGTGAAATGGTCGCTGGCTTGCGGCGCGTCGCCCGTGATGATCGCCTTCGGGCGGATGCTGATCTCCGCGGCGCTGCTGCTCGTGCCCGCCGTGAAAAGCGGCGAGCTGGCCGCCGTGCTGCGCGCGCCGAAGAAGCAGCTCGCGCTGACCTGCGCGGCGGCGCTGCTGCTCGCGCTGCACTATACCGCGTGGATGACGTCGATGAGCTTCGCCTCCACCTTCGTCTCCACCGCGCTGGTGTGTACGCAGCCGCTGTTCGTGGCGGCGCTGTCGGGCATCCTGCTGCATGAGCCCATCCAGCGCGAGGCCGTCCCCGGCGCGATTGTCGCCGTCATCGGCGCGGCGGCCATCGGCCTGCTGTCGATGAGCGGTGAGCACGGCAGCCTGCTGGGCGACGTGCTGGCGCTCGTGGGCGCGATGTTCATCGCCGGGCACTGGCTCTGCGGCCGCGCGGCGCGCAAGAACCTGCCGGCGCTGGGATACATGACGCTTGTCTACGCGCTGACAGCGCTGTGCCTGCTGGTGATCTCGCCGTTTACGGGCGGCTTTCAGGTCACAGTGCCGTCGCTGGGCGGTATCATCGTGCTGGCCGTGGTCTGCACGCTGGGCGGCCATGCGCTGATGACGTATCTGCTGGGCTTCGTCAGCGCGGATGTTGTCTCCTTCGCGCTGCTGGGCGAGCCCATCGGCGCGGCGGTCTGGGCGCTGCTGCTCTTTGGCGAGCAAGTGACGCTGCCGCTGCTCATCGGCGGCCTGACGGTCATTGTCGGCCTTGCCATGTACACGTGGGGCGAAATGAAGGCCGCGCGGCGCGCCGAGGCGGCCCAAAAGGCGGAAGGATAACGGCAAAAAGCAAAAAAAGCGAGAATGCGCCCGCGACAATGGCCTGCAAACGCGGTTTCGCACTTGCGTTTGCGGGCTTTTTTTGCTATGATTATACCGATTCAGAAAACGGCCCCGCCGCTTTGGCGGCGGAGGGAAAGAGGATTGCCATGAGTGAGATCAGGGTGTTTGATCTGCGCGAGATTGCCGCGGACGAGACGGCCTTCCTGAACCGGACGGTGACGCTCCAAGGATGGGTGCGCAACCATCGCAAGCAGAAGAATATCGGCTTCATCGAGTTTTTTGACGGCACGGTGTTCGCTACCATGCAGATCGTCTACGATGACAAGGTGGAGGACTTCGCTGCCGTGCAGGCGATTCGCAACGGCGCGGCCATCCGCGCGACGGGCGTGCTTGTCGCCGGGCGCGGCGGCGCGCTGGAGATGCAGGCCAAGGCTGTGGCGCTGGAGGGCGACTGCACGGAGGATTATCCGCTCCAGCCCAAGCGCCATTCGCTCGAGTTCCTGCGCGACATCGCCTATCTGCGTCCGCGCACGAGGCTGTTCCAGGCGGTGTTCCGCGTGCGCTCCATCGCGGCGCAGGCGATTCACAACTACTTCCAGAGCCGCGGCTACGTCTATGTGCATACCCCGCTGATCACCGCCAACGACGCGGAGGGCGCGGGCAACACCTTCACCGTCACCACGCAGGAGATGGGCAAGCCCTACGACGCGCAGCAGGATTTCTTCGGCGGCGCGACGGCGCTGGCTGTGACCGGTCAGCTGGAGGCGGAGACGTATGCGCTGGCCTACAAGCGCGTCTATACCTTCGGCCCGACGTTCCGCGCGGAAAACTCCAACACCAAGACGCACGCGGCGGAGTTCTGGATGATCGAGCCGGAGCTGTGCTTCTGCGACTTAAGCGGCCTGATGGACGTGGAGGAGGACTTCCTCAAGGAGGTCGTCAAAGAGGTGCTTGCCAAGGCAAAGCCGGAGCTGACCTTCCTGCAGGGCTACGCCAAGAGCAACCTGATCGAAAAGCTCGAGGCGCTCACCAAGTCCACCGTCGCGCGTGTGACGCACGCGGAGGCCATCGAGATCCTGCGCAGCGCGCCCAAGCAGTTTGAGCATGAGGCCGTGCAGGGGCAGGACATCTTCAAGGAGCACGAGAAGTATCTGACCGAGGAATACTTCAAGTCCCCGGTGTTCGTCTACGACTGGCCCAAGGATATCAAGGCGTTCTACATGTACCAGAACGACGACGGGAAGACCGTTGCGGCGGTCGATCTGCTGGTGCCCGGCTCTGGCGAGCTGATGGGAGGCAGCCAGCGCGAGACGCGGCTTGACCTGCTGACCGCGCGCATGAACGAGCTGCACATCTCCACCGAGCAGATGGACTGGTATGTGAACCTGCGTCGCTACGGCGGCTGCACGCATTCCGGCTTTGGCATGGGCTTTGAGCGGCTGGTGATGTACCTGACGGACATCGAGAACATCCGCGACGTGATTCCTTACCCGCGCACGCCGGGCAACTGCGCGTTCTGATGCGCAATCAGGAGAACATGGACGAGAGATTTTCAAGGACTGCCCTCATCTTCGGTGATGAGGGCATGTCCCGTTTGAGGCAAAGCCGCGTCGCCGTGTTCGGCGTGGGCGGCGTGGGCGGCGCGTGCGTGCTGGCGCTGGCGCGCAGCGGCATCGGCGCCATCGATGTATTTGACGACGACGTGGTGAGCGTGAGCAACATCAACCGGCAGGCCGTCGCGGTGAGCGCGACCATCGGCCGGCCGAAGGCGGAGGTCGCCGCGGAGATCATCGCGCAGATTAACCCGGCGGCCGTCGTGCGCGCGCACAGGCTGTTTTACACGCCGGAGAGCGCGGACGCGGTGGAGCTGTCCGTCTACGACTATATCGTCGATGCGATTGACACGGTGAAGGCCAAGACGGAACTGATCGTGCGCGCGCAGGCGGCGGGTGTGCCGATCATCAGCGCGATGGGCGCGGGCAACAAGCTCGACCCGACGCGCTTTGAGGTCGCGGACATCTACGACACCAGCGTGTGCCCGCTCTGCCGCGCGATGCGCACGCAGCTGCGCAAGAGGGGAATTGCGCGCCACAGGGTCGTATACTCGCGCGAGGAGCCGATGAAGCTCGTTGCGGACAGCGCGAACGGCCGCCATGCGCCGGGAAGCGTCAGCTTTGTGCCGCCTGCGGTCGGGCTGATTCTGGCGGGCGAGGTCGTCCGCGCGCTGAGCAGGGGAGGAGAAAAGGCGTGAATACGCAGACACAGAGTGCGCCGAGTGCGGCCGCTTCCAGGGAGGAAGTGAGCACCGCCTTCAAGCGCTTTATCCTGGAGGAGAGCAGCGAATACATTTCCGAGCCGATGGCTGACCTCTATCGCGTCAGCCTGCTGGGGGAGATGCTGGATCGCTACGATCTTTGCATCCGCACCGGGTTTGATGACGAGCGGGCAAGAAACCATGTGTATCGTAGCTTCAGCGATATTCCGAAGCGGATGCGCGAGGAGGGCTTTGAGCGCGCGGCAGATCCGAATCAGCCTGTCTGGCCGCAGATGAGCGAGGAGGAGGCCGCGCAGTACATGCGCGAGAGCAGCGCCTGCCTGCACAAAACGTCGCTGGGCACGGCGCTGTGCGCCGCGTGCTGCTTTCCGATGATGATCGGCGCGGCGTTTACCGAGATGTGGAAAACGGACGTGGGCGCGTTCCTCGGCATGGTCGGCATGTTCGGTATGATCGGCATGGGCGTGTACCTGCTGACGACGGCAGGCAAGCCCAAGGCGAAGGATAAGGTGAAGAAGGGCCATTTCTCGCTCAGCGCGCGCGTGAAAAAGAAGCTCCGCGAGCTGCGCGAGGCTATCGATGAGAAGGCCTCCCGCCGTCGCGGCAAGGGCATCGCCGTACTGGCGACCTGCGTGCTGCCGATTTTCGTCGGCGCGATGCTGGAGAGCATGTGGGGCAGCAATTTCTGGGCGATCATCGGCGTGGCGGGCATGTTCGC
>JALFHA010000130.1 GCA_022776785.1 Clostridiales bacterium
AGCATCCCCGTGGACGGCGTGGTGATGGACGGCACAAGCGCTGTCAACGAATCCGCACTGACGGGCGAAAGCATCCCCGTCGATAAGGCGAAAGGCGACGCCGTGTCCGCCGCGACGGTCAACCAGTCCGGCTTTCTGACCTGCGAGGCCACGCGCGTGGGCGAGGATACGACCCTCTCCCAGATCGTTCGCATGGTCAGCGACGCCGCTGCCACCAAGGCGCCCATCGCCAAGCTGGCTGACCGCGTGTCGGGCGTGTTCGTGCCCGCGGTCATCGCCATTGCCGCCGTCACCATCGCTGCGTGGCTGCTCGCCGGGGAGAGCGTGGGCTTCGCGCTGGCACGCGGCGTATCCGTGCTCGTCATCAGCTGCCCGTGCGCGCTGGGTCTGGCTACGCCCGTAGCCATCATGGTCGCCAGCGGTGTGGGCGCGAAAAACGGCATCCTCTTCAAAACCGCCGTCTCCCTCGAGGAGGCGGGACGCGTCAGCACCATCGTGCTCGATAAGACCGGCACCATCACCCGCGGCGAGCCGCGCGTCACCGATCTGTGCCCCGCGCCCGGCGTGACGGAAAATGAGCTGCTCACCTTGGCCTGCGCCCTTGAGGCACGCAGCGAGCACCCGCTTGCCCGAGCCGTCATGGCGCGTGCGCAGGAGCTCGGCCTTTCCCCCGCGCCCGTCGAGGGCTTCACGGCGCTGCCCGGCCACGGCCTGACGGCCACGCTTGGCGGCGAAACGCTGACCGGCGGCTCGCTCGCCTACGTCTCCTCCGTCGCGGAGGTCTCCGGCGCGCTGCGCGCCGACGCAGAGCGCCTTTCCGGCGAGGGCAAAACGCCGCTGCTTTTCGCACGTGGAGGCCGTCTGCTGGGCATGATCGCCGTTGCCGACGTCATCAAGGAGGACAGCCCCACCGCCGTCGCTGCGCTGCGGCACATGGGTCTGCGTGTCGTCATGCTCACCGGCGACAACGAGCGCACGGCGCAGGCCATCGGCCGACAGGCGGGTGTTGACGAGGTGATCGCGGGTGTGCTGCCGGATGGCAAGGAGGCCGCCGTGCGTGAGCTGCAAAGAAAGGGCAAGGTGGCGATGGTGGGCGACGGCATCAACGACGCGCCCGCCCTCACCCGCGCGGATGTAGGCATCGCCATCGGCGCGGGCACGGACGTCGCCATCGACGCGGCGGACATCGTGCTGATGAAGAGCCGCCTGAGCGACGTACCTGCTGCCATCCGCCTGAGCCGCGCCGCCCTGCGCAATATCCGCGAAAACCTGTTCTGGGCATTCTTTTACAACGTCATCGGCATCCCGCTGGCTGCGGGAGTGTGGTTCCCGCTGTTCGGGCTCAAGCTCAACCCGATGTTCGGAGCGGCAGCCATGGGTTTGTCGAGCTTCTGCGTCGTCACCAACGCGCTGCGGCTCAATCTCTTCAGGCTGCATGAGCCGGGCCGCATGGAGCGCGCCCGCGCCCGGCAGGAGACCGATTCCGTTATCAAATTCCCCATTTCCCATCAGAACAATCATCAAAAGGAGGAACAAACCATGAAGAAAACCATGAAAATCGAGGGCATGATGTGCCCCCACTGCGAGGCGCGCGTCAAAAAGACGCTCGAGGCCATCGAGGGCGTAGAGAGCGCCGAGGTCAGCCATGTCAGCGGTACCGCCGTGGTGACGCTCTCCGCCCCCGTCGCGGATGACACGCTGCGTCAAGCCGTCGAAGCGCAGGAATACAAGGTACTGAGCATCGAGTAAGCCGCGCGCACGGCTAAATCTGCCGTCTGTTTTGAAGCCCCTCCTGTGCCGGTATGGCCTGCAAGGCCGTTTCCTGTCACAGGAGGGGCTTTTTATTACTGTCTTGCACTTAAAAACTCGAATATAAGCGCGAAGCAAAGAAGGGAGTTTGAGGGATGAAATCCCTCAAGCAGGTTTGGGCGGCAGCCCAATGTTCCCTTATTGTTCAAAAGAAAAAGCAGTTTCAGAGCAGGATGCGAAGCATCCTACGATTGAAACGGGGCTGATTCTGCAAAGCT
>JALFHA010000198.1 GCA_022776785.1 Clostridiales bacterium
CTCAAGCAGGTTTGGGCGGCAGCCCAATGTTCCCTTATTGTTCAAAAGAAAAAGCAGTTTCAGAGCAGGATGCGAAGCATCCTACGATTGAAACGGGGGCTGATTCTGCAAAGCTAGATTTTAGCCGCAAAATAGTATGAACTGCGAGACTGGCAGCCCAGCGGCGTGCCGCACTGACCAGAGATCAGACGACTGCTGATGTTCACCGTCTGTTCACAAAGCTGAGCTACAATGAATCCCTCAGACGATAAGGAGGAGCAAAGGCGTGAAAAAGAAAAGGAAATGGATCAAGTGGGTGATACTGGCGATTCTTGCGCTGGTCGTCGTCCTGTGGCTGTTGCTGATGGGCAGCGCATCCAAGGAGATCGCCTACACCGAAATGCCGGTGACTGTCGGCGACGTGGAGACGTACTACAACTTTGACGGTCTTGTGCACGCCCCGCACACGCAGACGCTCGTCAGCCCCGCGGCGGACACGGTGGCGGCGGTCTACGTGCAGCAGAACCAGCAGGTGAAGGCGGGCGACCGCATCCTCAAGCTCAAGGACGGCGAGGTTGTCAAGGCGGACGTGGGCGGCGAGGTGACGAGCCTGAACGTCGCCAAGGATGACGCCGTGACGGCGGGGCAGGCGCTCTGCCAGATCATCGATATGGACAGGCTGGAGATTCGCCTGAACGTTGATGAATACGACGTGGGTGCGGTCACGCCCGGCACGCAGGCGGAGGTCACCGTGCTGGCGACGGAGACGACCTACACCGGCACGGTGACGGCGCTTGACAAGAACGGCACGGCCTCCGGCGACCTCTCCTACTATACGGCGACCGTCGCGCTGAGCGAGACGCAGGGCGTGTACCCTGGGATGCAGGTCAGCGCGAAGGTGCTGCGCGGGCAGGCACTGGGCGCTGTGCTCGTGAAGATGGACGCGCTGAGCTTTGATGACTACAACCAGCCATACGTCCTCGTGCGCGCGGCCAACGGCAAGGATGCGGAGCAGCGCAGCGTGCGCGTGGGCGTGAGCGACGGCATCTATGCCGAGATCACCGAGGGGCTGAGCGCCGGGGAGACCGTGCTCAAGCGCAGCGGCATGACGATGGCCGACATGATGGAGCAGATGAGAAATGCCCGCGGCGGCATGTGAGCGGGAGGCCGGCATGAGCAACGATTTTTTCTCCATGCGGAAAATCGTCAAGCAGTATGAGGTCGGCGGCGAGATTCAGACCATCCTCAAGGGGATCGATCTGGACATCCGCGAGGGCGAGTTCCTCTCCATCCTCGGCCCGTCGGGCAGCGGCAAGTCCACGCTGATGAACATCATCGGCTGTCTGGATACGCCGACCTCCGGCACCTACATCCTGCACGGGCGCGTCATCCGCGATCTCGACCAGAAGCAGCTCGCGCGCATCCGCAGCCGGGAAATCGGCTTCATCTTCCAGCAGTTCCAGCTGCTGCCAAGGCTCGATGCGCTCAAGAACGTCGAGCTGCCGCTCATCTACGCCGGCGTGCCGCCGAAGGAGCGCACCCGCCGCGCCGAGGAGATGCTCGTGCGCGTGGGCCTTCAGGACAGGATGCACCACCGGCAGAATCAGCTCTCCGGCGGCCAGCAGCAGCGCGTCGCCATCGCCCGCGCGCTGGCGACCAACCCCACCCTCCTGCTGGCCGACGAGCCGACCGGCGCGCTCGACCAGAGGACCGGCGAGCAGGTGATGGAGCTGTTCCGAGAGCTCAACCACGAGGGGCGCACCATCATCATGATTACCCACGACCTCAAAATCGCGCGCCACGCGACGCGGATCGTCAACATCCTCGACGGCGTGCTTTCCGAGGGGGTGAGCATGTATGATTAAGAGCAAGTGGGATATGTTCTGCGAGAGCGTGAGCATGTCCGTCTCCAACATCCGCGGCAACAAGATGCGCACCTTCCTGACGACGCTGGGCATCATCATCGGCGTGGCGGCGATCATCGCGCTGATGACCGTCGTGCAGGGCGCGACGGACACCATGAACGCGCAGTTCGACGCCATGGGGCTGGGCACGCTGCGCGTCTCCATCACAGGCACGGCGCTCAAGCGCGGCCTGACCGATGCGGACATCGCCGAGGTGCTCGCCTGCGAGCATGTGGCGGGCGTGTCGCCGTCGCTGAGCGCCAAGGTGACGGCCAAGCATGGCGACGCGTGGTCGGAGCGCATCAGCGTCAGCGGCAACGACGCCGCCTACTTCGTCCACAACCCCGACCTGCTCAAACGGGGCCGCGCCATCAACGAGATTGACGTCGCGCAGACAAGCCGCGTCTGCCTCGTTGACGGCGACACGGCGGAGACGCTCTTCTTCGGCGAGGACCCGATGGGGCAGACGCTCTACCTCAGCGGGCTGGAATACACCGTCGTGGGCACCATTGACGAGGAGGAGAACGCGAGCCTGTTCTCCCAGATTTTGCTGGGCGGCGCCAGTGACGGCACGGTGTATGTGCCCTATACCTCGGCCAAGAAGCTGCTGGGCACCTCCACCGCCTCAACGCTGGAGGTCTACGTCACCGATCCCGACGAGACTGACGTCGCCGTTGAGGAGATGGAGGCCGTGCTCGACGCCATCTTCAACTACAAGGACGACACCTACACCATTATCAACATGGAGTCCATGACCGAGGCCATGAACCTGATGACCTCGATGATGATGTCCCTGCTGGTGGGCATCGCCTCCATCGCGCTGCTGGTCGGCGGCATCGGCATCATGAACATGATGCTCGTCACCGTCACGGAGCGCACGACGGAGATCGGCCTGCGCAAGGCGCTCGGCGCGGAGCCCGGGCAGATTCAGATTCAGTTCCTGATTGAGGCGATCATCCTCTCGCTGATCGGCGGCGCTATCGGCGTGGTGCTGGGTCTGGCCATCTCCGTGGTCGTGTGCGTGAATACGGATATCACCTTCTCGCTGAACACGTTCGCCATCGGGCTGGGCGTGGGCTTCTCGGCGGCGGTGGGCATCATCTTCGGATGGGCTCCGGCCAGAAAGGCGAGCAATCTCAACCCGATTGACGCGCTGCGCAGCATGTGACGGCGGACGCAGCGAAGAGGAAAGGACATACGGCTATGAAAAACTTGAAGCAGTTGATGGTTTCCCTCACGCTGGCCGCCGCGGTGCTGGCCGCCGATACGGCCTGCGCGCAGGAGACGGGTGCGCTCGACGGCGAGATCCGCGCGGGCGTGACGCGCACCATTTCCGCGCCGTACAGCGGCACGGTGGGCGATTTCACGGTGAGCGCGGGCGACGAGCTGCGCGCGGGCGAGGCACTCTTTGCCCTGAGCGCACAGGACGTAACCGCCGACTTTGACGGAACGGTGACCGCCGTGTTCGCGCAGCGCGGCGACAGCACGGCGGCCATGCAGGATTACTACGGCGCGCTGCTCTACATCGAGCGCGATGTGCTCTACACCGGGGCCTGCACGACGAGCGGCGCCGCTAGCGACAACGAAAACAAGCTCATCCATCCCGGCGAGCGGGTGTACGTCCGCTCCACGAACGAGAGCAAGCGCAAGGGCGAGGCCCGCGTGCTGGGCGTGCAGGGCAATAGCTACACCATCGAGGTGACGTCCAGCTCCGAGCTGCGCGTGGGCGAGAGCATCAAGGTCTACCGCGAGAGCGACTACGATGCGGACAGCTGCATCGGCTCGGGCAGGCTGGAGCGCGTCGATCCCGTCGCAGTGACGGCGGAGGGCTATGTGCTCGCCGTCGATGTGGAGGAGGGCCAGCATGTGCGCCGCGGCGACCTGCTGCTGCGTGCCGTTCCCGATGCGCCGCGGGGTGGCAGGGACGGCACAGACGAGGTGACGATGCCGGAGGACGGCGTGCTGCTCAGCGTCAATGTGGAAAGCGGCGCGAAGGCTGACCGGGACGGCGTGCTGGCGACCTATTGCCCTGCGGGCGCGATGGAGCTGGTCTGCTCCGTCGATGAAAACGACCTGGCAGGCCTGTCGGTGGGCATGGAGGCCCGTGTGGAGCTGGACGGCGCGCCCGGCGAGAGCATCCGCGCGACGCTTGAGCGCATCGCGCGCACGGCCAACGAGAAGGGCGAATACGACGTGACCTTCTCGCTGGAGCAAAGCGATGCGCTGCGCATCGGCATGAGCGCGACGGCGACGGTGAAATGACGCAGAAACAGGAATACAGCAAAAGAAAAGAGAGCGGCGGCGCAGGGCATGGAGCCCAAGCGCCGCCGCTCGGCTGATTCG
>JALFHA010000227.1 GCA_022776785.1 Clostridiales bacterium
GGTGGAGGCCCAGCGGTTCTGGTTCGGTGGGGAAACCGGCGTTCCCCGGAGCGCGCAGGATGCGATTTATGCCGAGCTGCTTGAGCGGATGTAGTCTGCGCAGATGCACAGTATCGACCGTTGGACATACGATGCGACATACGATGGAGGAAGCAAATGAATATCTGGCATGACATCAATCCCGAGCTGATTACGCCCGAGCGCTTCATGGCGGTCATCGAAATCAAGAAGGGCGGCAAGAACAAGTACGAGCTGGACAAGGAGACGGGTATGCTGCGCCTTGACCGCGTGCTGTACACCTCCACGCATTATCCGGCCAACTACGGCTTTATCCCGCGCACCTATGCGGACGACGGCGACCCGCTCGACGTGCTGGTACTCTGCTCGGAGGCCATCGAGCCGATGACGCTGGTGCAGTGCCGCCCGATTGGCATGTTCGAGATGAACGACGGCGATTCCCGCGACGAGAAGATCATCGCGGTGCCGCTGGGTGACCCGAACTACAACTTCATGTTCGACATCAGCCAGCTTCCCGAGCATGTGCTCGACGAGATCCGCCACTTCTTCACCGTCTACAAGGAGCTGGAGAACCGCAAGACCGTCGTCAGCAAGCCGCAGAACCGCGAGGTCGCCAACCACATCATCATCGAGTGCATCAACAACTATAACGAGAAGTTCTGCCGCCCCGCACAGAAGGACGGCAAGGACAAGGACAAGAGCAAGAAGGGGTAAGCATGGCAGATTATCGTCCCATCATCGGCATTTCCGGTTCGCACAGCATCGGGGAGCATCAGCTCTTTCTCCGCGAGAATTACATGGAATCGGTGCTGCGCGCGGGCGGCCTGCCCGTGCTGCTGCCGCACTTCTCCGATGAGGCGACAGCCCGCGTCATGGCCTCCCGCCTCGACGGCCTGCTGCTGGCAGGCGGCGGCGACGTACGCCCCTCCCGCTACGGTGAGGAGACGCTTCCCGCCTGCGGCGAGCCGGACGACCAGCGCGACGTGTTTGAGCTGCTGATGATTCGCGAGGCGCTGAGGCTGAATATGCCCATCTTCGGCGTGTGCCGGGGCATCCAGATCCTCGTCGTGGCGATGGGCGGCACGCTCTATCAGGACATTGAGAGCCAGCTGGGCATCGAGAAGCTGCGCCACAGTCAGGAGCCGCCCTACGGGGAGCCCGTGCATACCGTCCGCTTTGCGCAGGACGGCCTGTTTGCCCGCGTCACAGGCGCGCAGGAGATGCGCACCAACTCCATGCACCATCAGTCCATCAAGCAGCCCGGCGAGCATCTGGTGGTCGAGGGCGTGTCGGAGGATGGCATCATCGAGGCTGTGCGCGCAAAGGATGACGACGGCATCTTTGCCGTGCAGTTCCATCCGGAATACCTGTCCGATCACAGCGAGCAGGCTGCGCGCCTGTTCGGGCATCTCGTCGCCAGGGCGAGGGAGTATGCGCAGCGGTGAACTGCGCGTTCGTGAGGGTCTTGAATACGGAAGAAAGCGGAGCGGCAGCCCGGCTGGGTCTGCCGCCCGTTTTTTCGTATTCCTGCCGATTTGGCCGGCAAGGTTGAACTGTTGCTCCCTTTTTGTTATAATGATGCGGTGAATTCATCTTGTGAAGGAGGCCGCCGCAATGAAGCGACCGATTCGACAGCTTTTTGCAAGCATCTGTCTGCTGCTGGCGCTGCTCGTGCTGGGCACGCAGGCTGGCGCTCAGGAGTCCTCCCGCATTCGGGTGTACCTCAAGCGCCTGCAGGTGCAGGACAGTTTGCATATCACCGTGCAGGGAACCTACATGCTCGAGGGTGGGAACATCTACCTTCAGGACGGCGCGCAGGTGGTCGTTGCCCTGCGGGGAAATCAGCTTGTGCTGCACACGGACGGCATGGCCGTTGCGCTGGGCGAGAAGGCGACGCTGCTGCGCTGTGCGGACGAGACGCCGGGGGCGCTGCTTTTGCAGGGGCAGAGCGGACTGTATGAGGGCGATTTGTCGCTTTCCATCGCCGACGGGGCAATCCGGCCCATTCTGAGCATCGACGTGGAGGACTATCTGCTGGGGGTTGTGCCCTATGAGATGGGCGATTCCTTCCCGCTGGAGGCGCTCAAGGCACAAGCCATCGCCGCACGAACCTACGCGCTGCGCAAGAGCGGCTCTGACGGCGATTACGACGTCGAGGATACAACCAACGATCAGGCATACAGGGGGCGCTCGTCATCCAGCCCGCTTTCCGAGCAGGCCGTGCGCGAGACGGAGGGGCTGTGCGGCGTGTACAAAGGCAGGCTGGCGCAGTGCTTCTATTCGGCCAGCAATGGCGGTCAGACGGAGCTGGGCCAGCATGTCTGGCCGACCTCCGAACCGGACGCCTACGGTTATATGGACATGCGGGACGACCCCTACGATTTGGAGAACGATGCAAGCGTCGTCAAGCGCTATACCATCAACAAGAAGCCGGGTGAGCATGGCGTGGGCACGGCGCTGCATGCGGCGCTCGTGGAGGCGCTGGCCCCGCAGCTTGAGACGCTGGGCGTGCAGGCGCGCGCGGACTGCATCCGCATCGACGAGGTCTGTGCGCTTGAGGCGGTTACGCCGAAGTTTGAAGGCGACTCCCGCCTGATGACCGAGCTGCGCTTTGTGCTGCGCCTCTCCGCCCGCGAGGCGATTGCGCTGGAGAATCCGGCGGCTTCACCTGCGCCGACATCCTCCGCTGCGCCAGTGCCTGAGAGCACACCTGCGCCGACGCCCGTGCCCACGCCGACCGCAGTGCCGGTCTACACGGATTATGAGGCGCTTGACGGGCAATTCACCGTGACGCTGCCCATCTTTACGACGGCTGAGCAGGCAATGGGGCTGAGCATCAACATCTCCCGAAACGAGCTGGTGACCGTCTCCGACATCGGCTCCTCGTTCATGGTGGAATCCCGGCGCTATGGGCACGGCGTGGGCATGAGCCAGCGCGGCGCGCAGCAGATGGCCGGAAAATATGGGATGACCTACCAGCAGATTCTCACCTTCTATTACCCTGGCATGGAGCTGGCTACATCAAGCGCGCAGCGTGCAGCGCTGCCTACCGCCGATGTGCAGCTGATGGCCACGCCCGCGCCGACGCCCAGCCCGACGCCCCGGCCTACGCTCATGCCTGTTGCGCAGGACAGCGTGAAGGAGGGGGAATATCTGGCTGTCGTTTCCAACATCGATGCTGACTCCTCGCTCAACCTGCGCCAGACGCCTAGCTTGTCCGCCGAGGTGCTCAGGCGCCTCTACAAGGATCAGCAGCTCATCGTCATGGAGGTGAGCGCGGATGGCTGGGCACATGTGCGCACGGACGTCATCGACGGATATGTGCGCGCTGAATACCTTCAGACCGCGGCTGACGCGGGACTTTGAGCGGCGTAAAGGGGCAAAAAATAGGAGCTGCTTGGGAAAGTTGCGTATTTTCTTCCAAAAAACATGGGGAAACACTTGAAAAATGAGACTGTTTTGAGTACAATAGAGTAGGGTAATCCCTAATGTCAAAAACTTGACAAATAGATTAGGAGGAGATTTCCAATGGTTAGAGTTGCGATTAACGGTTTCGGCCGCATCGGCCGTCTGGCTTTCCGTCAGATGTTTGACGCGGAAGGCTATCAGGTCGTGGCGATCAACGATCTGACCAGCCCGAAGATGCTGGCTCACCTGCTCAAGTACGATACCGCTCAGGGCTCCTACAAGTATAAGGACACCGTGAGCTCCAAGGAGCCCGTGTTCGAGGAAGATGGCAAGACCGTAAAGGTGCCTGGCTCCATCACCGTCAACGGCAAGGAGATTACCATCTACGCCAAGCCCAAGGCCAACGAGCTGCCCTGGGGCGAGCTGGACGTGGACGTCGTGCTCGAGTGCACCGGCTTCTACACCAGCAAGGCCAAGGCGATGGCGCACATCGAGGCCGGCGCGAAGAAGGTCGTCATTTCCGCTCCCGCGGGCAATGACCTGCCCACCGTCGTGTTCTCCGTCAACGAGAACATCCTCACCAAGGACGACAAGGTGATCTCCGCTGCGTCCTGCACCACCAACTGCCTCGCGCCGATGGCGAAGGCCCTGAACGACGCCTATCCGATCGTCTCCGGCATCATGACCACCGTTCATGCCTACACCGGCGATCAGATGATCCTCGACGGCCCGCAGCGCAAGGGCGACCTGCGCCGTGCCCGCGCTGGCGCGCAGAACATCGTGCCCAATAGCACCGGCGCTGCGAAGGCGATCGGCCTGGTCATCCCCGAGCTGAACGGCAAGCTCATCGGCTCCGCGCAGCGTGTGCCGGTTCCGACTGGCTCCACCACGATCCTCGTGGCGGTCGTCAAGGGCAGGGACATCACCGTGGATTCCATCAACGCCGCGATGAAGGCTCAGGCCTCTGCGTCCTTCGGCTACAACACCGACCAGATCGTCTCCTCTGACGTGATCGGCATGACCTATGGCTCTCTGTTCGATGCGACCCAGACCATGGTTACCAAGATCGACGACGAGACCGCTCAGGTTCAGGTTGTGTCTTGGTACGACAACGAGAACAGCTACACCTCCCAGATGGTTCGTACCATCAAGTACTTCGCGGAGCTGGGCTAATCTCACCCTTTGGCAGCGTACACGCTTAGCGGCGTGTACGCTGTTTTTTCATGCGCTGGCAGCAGTATTTGTGCAGCAAAAAGCGGGCAGTAGCCGCTCCCTCTTCCGACCCGTTCTGTATTTTCCATCTCTTTTCCTTCGAGTCCGATGGTGACGAAATCTCCTATAATACTGTTCTTTGATAAAAGCATTGCTTTCGGTATCCCCGTTGGTTCATCCTAAATTCACCGTCAGGCCTCGCTTCGCGCCTATTATCCTATCTTTTTAAAGAGATCAGTATAAATCAAAAAACCGCCGGTGCAGCCCGGCGGCAGGGGAACATGAATGATGGAAGCCCAGCCGTCACATCCTGCGCAGAAGGCTGACAACCTTGCCCAGAATCACCACTTCCGGGACGATGATCGGCTCCATGGCGCTGTTTTCTGGCTGAAGGCGGAAGTGTCCGTTTTCCTTATAAAAGCGTTTGACGGTAGCGCTGTCGTCCACCATCGCAACGACAATTTCTCCGTTGACGGCGTCTGGCTGCTTGCGCACCACGATATAATCGCCATCGAGGATACCAGCCTCAATCATGCTGTCTCCGCGAACGCGGAGGATGAAGTGCTCGCCCTCTCCGGCAAAGCCGCTCGGCAGGGGAAGCTCCTCCTCGACATTCTCCTCGGCAAGAATCGGGATGCCCGCAGCGACGCGGCCGACGACGGGAATGCGCCGCACATCCGGCGCATCGGCAGGCTCGGAGAGCTCTGCATCGATGGTGAGACCCATTGCGCGGGGCTTCATCGCATCGCGGTGCAGGAGCCCCTTCTTTTCAAGGCGCATCAGATGGCCATGCACGGTGGAGGTGGATTTGAGCCCGACCGCCTCGCCGATTTCCCGAACGGAGGGCGCATAGCCGCGCTCCCGGATCTCAGACTGAATATAGGCCAGAATCTTTTCCTGCATATCCCCGCGGGGCTTTCTTTCGGCCATTGAGCAGACTCCCTTCCGAATTTACAAATGATGATACAGCTTATGGATTGATTATAACATATACAAGGGGCATTTGGCAAGATAAAATCAAACACATGTTCGCCTTAAATGACGGCAAGCTCTTGAATCCCGTGCTAAAAGATGCTATAATGTCCGGGAAAGAGGGGAGAAGCGATGAACGATAAGAAATGCGTGCTGTATGACCGGGCGTGCATCGAGTGCGGCGAGTGCAATGTTTGCGACCTCGATCCCGGCAAAATCTGCGATAACTGCGGCAAATGCATCGGGCTGGGCGGAGGCGAGGATGCGCCGGAGTATCGCGCGCTCAAGGTGGACGGTATCATCACCGAGGACATGAATCCCGACGACTATCTCTACGATGAGGAAACGCTCGATGATCCGGATGATGATCTGGGGCTGTACCAGTGACGGGCAATTTACATTCAACACTTAAGTTATTTATTTGAAGAACAAAACGCAGGCTTGCGCGTTCCGGGCGGCTTTCTCCCGGCGGCTCGCCTGCGTTTTCGCGTGCTCCGTCCATCAGGGGGCATCGTCGTCAATCGGCTTTTTCGCATGGATAGGTTCCTCGCGCAGCACGGTTTTCGCCGCGGCAATGCGGCGGTGATCCTCAGAAATCGCCGCATAATGCTTGCGCGTGGTGTTCACGTCCGAGTGGCCAAGCACGTCCGCAACGAGATAGATGTCGCCGGTTTCCCGATAGAGATTGGTGCCGAACGTGCTGCGCAGCTTGTGCGGGCTGATCTTTTTCTTGAGCGGCGCGGCCACAGCGGCATAGAGGGACATATCGTTTTGGCGGGCGTACTGGGTCAATTGCTCCACGGTGCTGTTGCCGATGGCGCGCTTTGGCACGTTGATGATGCGCGAAAGCGAGATATCGTCCGCCGGGTTTTGAATCAAGCGCAGATAGGCCAGCACATCGCGCACCTCGCGGCGGTCATAGAAGCGCGTGCCGCCATACACATGATAGGGAATGCCCGCGCGCATGAGCGTTTCTTCCAATACGCGGCTGAGGGCGTGCATACGGTACAGGATGGCGATGCTGCCGTAGGGCGTGCCGCCGCGCTGCAGCTGGCGGATGCGCTGGCAGATCCAGGCCGCCTCGTCGCGCTCGTCCGCCGCGGCGTACAGGGTAATCTTTTCGCCCTCGCCGTCCTCGGTCCACAGCTCCTTTTCCTTGCGGCCCTCGTTGTGGGCGATGATCTGGTTGGCCGC
>JALFHA010000257.1 GCA_022776785.1 Clostridiales bacterium
ATTGACACCCAGCCGCCCGTCGGCCCAATGCTGCTGCCCGTGGAGTGGAGCACGCTGGCCGTCAGCATCTGGGTGGAGGACATGGAAAGCGGGCTGGAGGCCATCTCCTTTGACTATGGCTACACATGGGAGCCCTATGTGCAGACGGCCGAGGGCTATACCCTCACAGGGCGCAAGGGCGAGATCATCGACCAGCGGCAGATCGCCGTGCGCGACTTCGCGGGCAACGTCTCCTACAATGAGGAGGGCTTCGTCTTTGGCGAGAGCGCAGGCTCCGGCGGAGGCGGTGGCGGCGGCTCCGGCAAGCAGCCCGTCCGCCATGTCAAGGAGACGATGGACTACTCCACGGCGAACTACAACGCGCTGGAGCTGCGCTTCCCGGAGGAGCCCGTCGCAGAGCTCACGGCGGGCGGCACGACGCTGGCCCTGGCGCTGACGGGCGAGCAGGACGGAGAACCGGCACAGGAGACCTTCCGAGCCCGCATGACGACGTGGAAGCAAACCGGCGAGGACAGCGGCGACACGCCCAACGCGCTGGTGCTCGAGGCGCAGCGCAGCGAGGGCGCGAACGTGTGGAGCTTCTCCGGCGACGTATACAAGCTGCTCTACAACAGCGGCGTCGATTATCTGGTGCTGCGCAGCGGCGAATACATCACGGCGCTGCCGACAGAGGGCTTTACCGGCGGCACGCAGTATGGCAAGCTCAAGGCGGGCGGCGTCTCCACACGCAAGTTCGTCTACACGCTGCTCCAGGACGAGGAGCTGAGGGAGACGACGCTTTCCGTCACGGTGGAGGGCGAAACCTACCTGCTCGAGGAGGATACGGCGCAGCCGATGTACCGCTACAACGTGCTCGTCGGCCCGGCCGAGCTGATGAACAGACCCTATGAGAGCTATTGCGGGGAGAAAAGCGATGCGGATGAAATCTATGAGAAGTAAGGCGCTGGCCGCGCTGCTGGTGGCGCTGGCCCTGCCCGCGTGCGCGGCGGGGGAGACGGTCTTTGCCGGCGAGGTGACGGCTGACCGCGCGCAGGTCATCACCGCGCCCTACGGCGGCACGGTGGAGGAGGTCGCCGTGCGCGTGGGCGACAGCGTGAGAATCGGCGACCCTATCGCCGTCGTGGAAACACAGAAGACCTACGCCATGACGGATGGAACGGTCTCCGGCGTATTCGCGTGCGAGGGGGATTCCGCCGAGGGCATCAAGGAGCGCTACGGCGCGGTGGTCTACATCGAGCCCATCAACCGCTATACGCTCGACTGCACGACGGACAAGGGCTACAACTCGAGCGAGAACCGCTATATCCACATCGGCGAGACGGTGTACCTCTCCTGCACGAAGGACGGGAGCCATCAGGGCCGCGGCGTGGTGACGGCGCTTGACAAGGAGAAGGAGAACGTCTTCAAGGTCGAGGTGACGGGCGGCGAGTTCTACATGGGCGAGACGGTCAACGTCTTCCGCGACGCGGGCTACGCGACGGAATCGCGCATCGGCCGGGGCACGGTCGGGCGAACGGCGCCTGTCGCCGTAACGGGCGAGGGCAGCGTGCTGCGGCTGCATGTGCGCGCGGGCGATACGGTGGAGCGCGGCGAGCTGCTCTTTGAGACGGTGACCGGCACGCTTGACGGGCTCTATGCGCCGGACACGCAGGTCGTCAGCGACAGGGCGGGGGTCATTGCCTCTGTGGATGCCACAAATGGCACGAAGGTGGAGAAGGGCGCGAAGATCGCCACCATCTATCCCGAGGATCAGATGCAGGTGAAGATGGTGATCTCCGAGGCCGACCTGCCCGATGTGCGCGTGGGTGGCGCGGCGAGCATCGAGTTCAACTGGGATGCGGACAGCGGCAGGCGCTATGAGGGCACGATTTCCTCCATCTCCTACCTGAGTGAGAAGCCCGCCGAGGGCACATCCTCGCAGGGCGCGCAGTATGTGGCCTATATCGACTTTGAACCGGACGAGACCGTCCGCATTGGCATGACGGTCGTGGTGTATGTGCAGTGAAGCACGGAAAGGAGCTTGCGAAGATGAAGAAATGGATGGCGCTGCTGCTTGCGCTGTGCCTGTGCCTGACGGGCGCGGCGGCGCTGGCGGCGGGAAACGCGACGATTGCGGTCAATGGCCAGAACGGCTTTGAGGACTCCATCAGCGGGATGCTGGTGCGCGGCGACGAGCTCGTGCTGATGAGCTACAACAGGATGTACGTCTGGTCCCCCGTGACGCAGGCGCTTGTGCAGGTGCAGGGATACGAGGAGCTGACCCGTCAGCTCTACGACGTGCAGGAGAGCGAGGACGGCACGCGCGTCGTGGCGCTGGGCGATACGCAGGTGGAGCTTGACGAGGACGAAAACCTCTCTTTGAACAGCGGCGTGCTTGCCTTCGGCGGCAGGCTCTGGCAGTTGGTCTACGGCTTCGGCGAGGAGGGCGCAACCCGCGCGATGTTCGTCGAGCTGACGATTGCGCAGGATGGCACTCCGGGCTTTGGCGAGGTCATCGACATGGATGACACGCTGACGATTGACTATGGCGACGGTTATGTGGGCACGCGCGATTTGAGCAGCGCCTGCGAGCAGGGCGGCTTGCTCTACGCGCTCTCCTACGGGGAGAACGGGCGCGAGCTGCTGACGATTGATATGGAGAACCGCAGCGCCGACGTGCTGACGCTGGAGACGCAGATGGATATCTCGAGCATGGCTCCCTTCGGCGAGGGCAGGCTGCTGCTCGTCGGCGCGGATTATTCGGGAGAGAAGATGGCGACGAAGCTGCTGCTCTATGACATCGCGCAGGAATCCCTGACAGAGCTGGGCGACGTGCCCTGCGAGGGCTGGAACACGCCCGCCGGGCTGTGCTACGACGAGGCGCGCGGCCTGCTCTACTACACGATGGGCGGCAGCGTGTGGCGCTGCGCGGTCAGCGAGGATGGCGTGGGCGAGCCGGCGGAGTTTGCGGACATGCCGCTGGAGGTCTACGGCGATGCGGCTGCCGTGCTGCTGGGTGACCTGTACATCGTCTCCTCCTACGATGGCGTGGTGGGCCGCGATGTGACGGCGGAGAAGCTGCCCGAGCAGCGCCTGAAGATCGCCAACAGCAACTACAGCGACGCGCTCAAGAAGGCGTACTATGCCTTCACGGACGCGCACCCGGAGTACATGGTCACCATCACGGACGGCGCGACGATGGACAGCGTGGTGCAGGATATGATGAACCGCTCTGACGCAGTGGACGTCTATTCCATCAGCGCGGGCTCGGACGCCTATCGGGCGCTGCTCGAGCGCGGCTTCATGGCGGAGCTGGGCAACAGCGATTCCATCCGTCAGGCGGTGGAGGGCATGTATCCCGCGATTCGCGGCAGCGTCATGAAGGACGGGGAAATCTACGGCCTGCCGGTCGGCGTGTGGAGCTCGACGCTGGGCATTAACCGAAAGGCGCTGACCGAAAAGCTGGGCTTCACCGATGAGGAGATCCCCACGGACTGGCCGGGGCTGCTGGCGCTGCTTGCGAAGCTCTCCGACGGGCGCATGGAGAATGCGCCGGAGCTTTCGCTGCTGGAGCCGGGCTATGCCGCCAGCGACGCGAAGATGTCGTTCTTCTACAACATGCTGCGGGATTTCTTCCTCTGGATGAATGTGGACGAGGCCAACCTCGAGCGCAGCGGCGAGGTGCTGCTGTCGCTGTGCGACGCCTTCGAGGCGATTGACTGGGCGGGCTTTGGCCTGCCGGAGGAGATCGACTGGGACGACTCCGGTGCTTGGGAGTACAACGAGGAGAATATCCTCTTTGGCTCGGTGTTTAACTCCGTGGGCAACGTCTACGGCAGCGGCTATGAGCCGATGCAGCTCGCTGTCGAGGCGGGCGGCGAGGGCTTTGTGGGCATTGACGAGACGGTGCTCTTTGTCAATCCCTTCTCCAAAAACCGCGAGGCGGCGATTGAGTATGTCGAGCTGGCGCTTGCGCAGGTCGCCCCGACGGACCGCATGAACCTGTCCCCGGAGGACAACGCGCCCGTGGAGAACAGCTACTACGAGGAGGGGCTCAAGTCCTATGACGACAGCATTGCGGAGCTTGAGGCAGCCCTTGAAAAGACCGAGGATGAGGAAAAGCGCGGTGAGCTGACGGAGAACCTCGAGTATATGCGTCAGGCGCGCGAGGAGTATGAGCAGGATGCCCGCTGGGATGTGACGCAGGAGGCCATCGACAGCTATCAGGCCGTCGCGCAGCACTTTGCAGTCAACAGCGATGGCATCTGGAATGAGGATTCCGTGACGCAGGTTCAGCAGTACATCGACGGCGCAATCACCGCGCAGCAGCTCGTCGGAGAGCTGGAAAAGACGCTGCGCATGAAGAAGCTGGAGGGCATGTAAGGCGCTGCGTGCCTTGCCCGATGGAGGGCGGCTATGCCGCCCTCCGCCGGGACTGGTCTGAGAAAACTCGGGCGCAGCGGGAGATTTTGGGAAGAAAAAAAGGATATGTTTTCAAAGAAAAAATCGGTGCTGCTGTTCCTTGTGCCGGGGCTTTTGATGCTGCTGGTCTTCTATGTGGTGCCCTTTGCGGGCGGCATCGGCTACAGTCTGACGGACGGCAGCTACAGAAACGAATTCGTCGGCCTGGCGAACTACCGCGCGCTGTGGGGCAACAGCATGTTCCGGCTCGGCCTCAAAAACACGATGGAGCTTTCGCTCATCTGCGCGCCGCTTTTGTGGGTGCTCTCGTTCCTGCTGGCGGCGGCGCTGGGGGCGATCAAGCCCTTCGGCGGCTTCTTCCGCTCAGGCGTGCTGCTGCCGTACCTGGCGCCGTCCTCGGCCATCCTGCTGGTGTGGCTGGTGCTTTTTGACTACGGCGGCCCGGTCAACCGGGTGATGGAGGCGCTGGGGCTTGCCCGCGTGATGTGGCTGGAGAGCGGCGCGCTGCGCGCGCCCATCGTGCTGATGTTCCTTTGGAAGAACTTGGGCTTCTGCGTGGTCATCTTTCTGGCGGCGCTGCAGTCGATTCCCCAGCCGCTCTACGAGTATGCGATGCTCGAGGGCGCGGGCTTCCTGCGCCGGGCGGTGGGCATCACGCTGCCGCTGATTCTGCCCAGCGCGTTTCTGGTGTTCGTGCTGGCGTGGATCAACGCCTTCAAGATCTTCAAGGAGGTCTACTTCATTGCGGGCGCGTACCCGGACACCTCCGTCTATACCCTGCAAAACTACATGAACAACATGTACGACAAGCTCAACTACCAGCTCGTGACGGCGGCGGCGTACAGCTTTGCGCTGATCGTGCTGGGCATCTTTGCGCTGCTGTTTTTCATGCAGCGCCGCGCGTCGCGCGCGGTGGCATAAGGGGGCGGGAAAATGAAGCGCTTTTTCGCCCGGCTGCGGCGCAGGCATGTGGCGGCGCGGCTGATGCTGACGCTGCTCGCAGCCGTCGTGCTGCTGCCGGTCGTCGTGACGCTGCTGTATTCGTTCTTCTCGCCCGCGGAAATCAAGGCGTTCATGGAGACGCGCGGCAGCTACGCGGCGGGGGCGCTGATGCAGGTGAAGCTGCGGCCGGATATGTTCTCACTCAGCCAGTATTACCAGATTCTGATTCAGGACACGAGCATCCTGCGCTACTTCGTCAATTCCGCGATGTACGCCGGGGCGATCCTGCTGGGGCAGGCGCTGCTCATCCCCGCGATGGCCTATGCGCTTTCGCGGTTTCGCTTCCCGGGGCGAGATGCGATCTTCTTCCTCGTCATCATGCTGATGCTGCTGCCCTTTCAGGTGACGATGGTACCCAACGTGCTGACGCTGCGGCGGCTGGGCCTGCTGGGGACGGTCTGGTCGGTCATCCTGCCGATGACGGTCGCGCCGTTTTTCATCTTCCTGCTGCGCCAGTACATGATCTCGCTGCCTGCGGACATGTTCGAGGCCGCGCAGATTGACGGCGCGGGGCCGGTCCGGTGCTTTTTCCATGTGGCGCTGCCTGTGTCGCGGCCCATGCTCGGCTGCGCGGTGGCGCTGTCCTTTGCGGACTGCTGGAATCTGGTCGAGCAGCCGCTGACCTACCTGTCCGGCAGCACGCAGCTCTACCCGCTGTCGGTGGTCTTTAACCAGCTGACGCAGAAGAGCACGGGCGTGGAATTCGCCGGGGCGGCGCTCTATACGCTGCCGGCGCTGTTTGTCTATCTGTTCTTCCAGAGCGATATTCTGGAGGGCGTGCAGCTGACGGAACTCAAATGACGGAGTAAATCGATGAAGAAGTTTGCAATCAAGGGGCTTGCCGCGCTGGCGGCTGTCGTGGCGCTGTGCATGTTCTTTTCCGGGACGATCAAGACCATCTCCACCGCGAAGGTGAAGATCGTCACGGCCAAATCGGGCAAGCTGGAGGAGAAGCTCAGCTTTGAAGGGACGCTGGTCTTTCCCAATACGGAGGAAATCGGCGTAAGCGGCCTGTCCGCCGGGCAGAGCGTGACGGTGCGGCGTGTGCGCGTGGCGAAGGGGCGGCGTGTGAAGGCGGGCGACGTGCTGCTCGAGGGCGAGGTTGAGGGGCTGGAGGCGAAGCTCGACGAGCTGACCAAGACCTGTGAGGATGCCCAGAAGGAGCTGCTCGAGCTGGAGCGCAAGAATGGCGAAATGCGGCTCAAGCGCACGGAGGAGCTGTGGATCGAGGCCTACGACGCGCTCTCTGAGGCGAAGTCGGCGCAGCTTGCGGCGCAGACGGCGCTGGTCGTGGCCGCACGCATGGCGGGCGTGGAGCTTGATGGCGGAAGGCTGCCGGAGGGCGTGGCGGACGCGGAGCTGCTCGCCTGCCAGCAGGCGGCGGACGATGCGGCAGCGGCCGCCGAGCAGGCGCAAAAGAGCTTTACGAGCGCAAACCGGCTGGGCATCAGCGAGGACGTGGTGACGGTCATCACCAAGACGCGCGAGCTGGAGGCGAAGATCGGCGACGCGCAGGCGCAGATTGCGGAGCTGACCGTGTTGCGAGAGCGGGCGCGGGCGGTCGTCGCCCCGCACGACGGCACGATCGTCGAGGTCAGCGTGAAGGCGGGCGACAGCATCGGTGAGCAGACCGTCGCCGTGGTGATGAGCGCGGACAAGTCGCGCGGCGTGCTGCGCGCGCAGACGGAGAGCACGGACAGGCGCATCGAGAAGGGCACGCAGGTGGAGGCGGGCAGCGACGGCGGCAAGACGGTCACGAAAAAGGTGACGGATACCGGCGTGACCGAGGAGGGCAAGCCCTACGTCGATATCGAGCTGAGCGACAAGGATATCACGAACCTCGGTGGCGCGGCCTCGCTGATGAGCACGCCCGTCAAGGTGACGGTGAGCTACCGGGCATCCAGCTCGACGACGCTGCTGCCGGTGAGCGCGGTGCGCGGCACGGGCGAGCAGCGGTATGTATACGTCGTCAGCGACACGCAGAACGCGCTGGGCGAGCAGACGCTCAAGGTGACGAAGCAGGATGTGAAGGTGCTCGCGGAGGTCGGCGGCACGGCATCTCTTGAAACCGACCTGAGCCGCCAGCGCATCGCCTACATGGAGGACAGGCCCATCGAGGATGGCTCGGAGGTCATGCTCTATGCCAAATGACAATGCGCGCCCCGGGCGGCGCGGGGCGCTGTGCCTGCTGCTCGGCTGCGCGCTGATGCTCTGGGGCGGTTTTCTGCTGCTGACTACGCCCGATTTGCTTGAATACGTTCTGCCCGTGCCCGCGGCGGATGAAGGCGGCAGCGCGCTGCGCGCCCTGTGCGAGCAGGGCGGGGAGCAGATGGACGTGCTCTCCGGCGTGGTGGACGGCTATGCCTTCGCCGCGCGGGCGCAGGGCGTATCCGTTTCCTCGGCGCTGGGCAGCGTGACGGCGACGGTCTACGCTGTGAGCGAGGGCTATTTTGACGTGGTGCATGAGACGCTGCAAGGCGGGCGCTTCATCACGCAGACGGACGTGCGCCGCGCGGAGCGCGCCATCGTGCTCGACAGCCGCGCGGCTTTGGCGCTGTTCTCCGGCGAGGAGCCGGTAGGACGCGAGGTGACGCTGGGCGGCAAGAGCTACAAGGTTGCGGGCGTGTTCGCGGGCGGGCAGAGGATTGGTGAGGCGGATGCGTATGTCGCCTATGTGCCGGTGACGGCGGCCGATGCCGACGGCCTGAGCGCGGCGACGGCAGCGTGGGTGGCGCGGCCAATCGATGACGTGGGCTCGGCCATCCAGATGGAGAATACGCTGCGCGCGTGGAAGGGCGGCGGCAGCTTCTACAGCATGAGCAAGCTCAAGCTGGGCGCTGCGGCCCCGCTGCGCTGGGCGCTGCTGATTGCGGGGATGGCGCTGCTGCTGGCCTTGCTGCGCCGGGTGAATGCCCTTGCATGGGGGAGAATCTGCCTCTATGCAGACAGGCTGCGCCTGCATTACGCGCGGGAGCTGCTGCCCGGCATGATCGCCAGCGCGCTGCTGTGTCTGCTGCTCTATGCCGCTCTAGCCTGCGCGCTTTGGGCGCTGGCGGCATTTTCCATCGCGCCTCTGCTCGTGTTCACGGAATGGATTCCCGAGGTGGCGGTGGAGCTTTCCTCGCTGCAAAGCCGCTTCTGGGCGCTGGCCGCGGACAATGCCGCCGCCGCGCGCTATGTGACGCGCTTTGTCTGCCGCCTGGAGCTGGGGCAGGGGCTGCTGCGCTGGGGCTTTTTCGCGGCGCTGCTGGGGCTCGTTCTGCGGCTGTGGCCGTTTTTGAACCGCAGGCCCGCTCTGGCGGTCTTTCCGCGCGAGCGATGATGTCATCAACACACTCATACTATTTTGCGGCTAAAATCTAGCTTTGCAGAATCAGCCCCGTTTCAATCGTAGGATGCTTCGCATCCTGCTCTGAAACTGCTTTTTCTTTTGAACAATAAGGGAACATTGGGCTGCCGCCCAAACCTGCTTGAG
>JALFHA010000269.1 GCA_022776785.1 Clostridiales bacterium
TTCCGTGCTGTGCTGGTTACACTACAAAAGAGATGCGGAGCAGATGTCGCCACAAACATGGATAACGGCAGGTTTGAGATATGGGCAGGGTGATCGGTATTGATCTGGGCACGACCAACAGCTGCGTCGCCGTGATGGAAAACGGCGAGCCGGTGGTCATTCCCAATTCGGAGGGCGGGCGCACGACGCCGTCCGTCGTCAGCTTTGCGAAGAACGGAGAGCGCGTCGTTGGCGAGGCGGCCAAGCGCCAGCAGGCGGCCAACGCGGGACGCACGATTTCTTCCATCAAGCGCGAGATGGGCAGCGATACGCGTGTAACCATCGATGGAAAGGGCTACACGCCGCAGGAGATTTCGGCCATTATCCTGCAAAAGCTGCGCCGCGACGCGGAGGCGTTTCTCGGCGAGCCGGTGACGCAGGCGGTCATCACCGTGCCAGCGTACTTCACCGACGCACAGCGGCAGGCGACCAAGGATGCCGGGCGCATCGCGGGCCTCGAGGTGCTGCGCATCATCAACGAGCCAACGGCGGCGGCATTCGCCTACGGTCTTGACCACGGGCAGGCGCAGAAGATCCTCGTCTATGATCTCGGCGGAGGCACATTCGACGTATCCCTCATCGAAATCGGGGACGGCGTGATCGAGGTGCTGGCTACCAGCGGCGACAATCACCTCGGCGGCGATGACTTTGACGCGCGCATCACGGACTATCTCGTCTCCGAGTTCAAGCGGACGGAGAAAATTGATCTGCGCCGCGACGAGGCGGCGATGCTGCGCGTACGAGAGGCCGCGGAAAAGGCCAAGCGCGAGCTTTCCAGTCAGATGAGCGCGCAGGTGATGCTGCCCTTCCTCACGCAGGCGAAGGACGGCCCGCGCCATATGGAGTTTACCATCACACGCGCGCAGTTCGAGGGCATGACGCGCGACCTTGTGGAGCGCACCTGCGGCCCGGTCAATCAGGTGATGACCGACGCTGCGCTGACGATGGGACAGCTCTCTCAGGTGCTGCTGGTGGGCGGCAGCACGCGGATGCCTGCCGTGCAGGAGATGGTGAAGAAGCTGACCGGCAAGACCGCCAGCAAGACGCTCAACCCCGACGAGTGCGTGGCGATGGGCGCGGCACTGCAGGGCGGCAAGCTCTCTGCGGGCAGCTCCGGCACTGGGATGGTCGTATCCTCTGCCGCGCAGGATGTTATCCTCATGGATGTGACGCCGCTGTCGCTGTCCATCGAGACGGTGGGCGGCGTGGCGACCAAGATTATCGACCGCAACACCACCATTCCCGCGCGGCACAGCCAGATCTTCACCACTGCCGCGCCCTTCCAGACGGCGGTGGACATCAAGGTGCTCCAGGGTGAGCGTCATTTCGCCCGCGATAACAAGCTGCTGGGCAACTTCCGGCTCAAGGGCATCCGCCGCGCGATGGCGGGCGTGCCGCAGATCGAGGTGACGTTCGAAATCGACGCGAACGGCATCGTCAAGGTCTCGGCCAAGGATTTGGGCACGGGCAATTCTCAGGAGATCACGATTTCCTCCACCACCAACATGAGCGAGGACGAAATCCGCCGCGCTATGGAGGACGCGAAGCGCTACGAGGCGTGGGACAGGGAGCGCAAGGACGCGCTCGCCGTGCGCAACGAGGGCGAGCGGCTCGTCTACGAGGCGGAGCAGGCGCTGTCCGCGCGCGGCAAGGAGCTCGACAAGGACAAAAAGCACAGAATCAAGGACGATATCGCCGCGCTGCGCAAGGCGGTGAACAGGACGAAGCCGGAGGAAATCACCGGCGCGCAGGCCGCGGAGCTTCGCGGGCTCATCGATGTGCTGCGCGCCGATGCGGGCGGCCTTCTTGCACCTGAAAAGAAGGAGGACGGCACGCTCTGACGCCGATGCGCATGGTTGGGCACGAATCCCGTCCGGCACTTCCACTTGACGGTAGCCGCGGCGTATGCTATGCTGAATACAGGAATGGGGCGCGTCCCCGCGCATCGTTCGCGCGGATGGGCGCGCCCTTTGCACAGCCTGTAGAGAGGAGAATGTGCCATGAGAAAGAGAATCGCCCTGCTGCTGGCCGTCACGGCGATGCTGATTGCCGCTGCGGTGAGCGCTGACGTCATCAAGCCTATGCCCTCCGCCATCGACGCGCGGTCGGTTGCCAATCAGGCTGTCTATGTGAAACTTCTGGACATCGACTGGCGTGCGGAGACGGTGACCGTCACGCTGTGTGACGAGGCGACCTTTGACCGCGAGGCCATTCAGGCGATGACAGTGGGGGATACCATCGTCATCGACGGTATGGAAATCGAGGTCAGAAGCATTTGGGAGGATATGTCCTACATCATCGTCAATAAGGACGGCGAGGCCCTTGCCCTGTGGGAGAATGATGACGGCATTTATGAAAGCGCATACGGCTATACCGATATGAGGGTGTGGACGGTTGTGGGCGAGCGCACGTTTGAGCTGCCCGACGATTTGGTCTTCCTCGACGGCATCAATCCGTCCACGGGCGAGCCACTCGAACTGCCCACGGCGCACACGCTCCGGGAGCTGCGGCAGATTATGGAGGGCGAGGAATACGACCCGGGCTTCTCGGCGCAGAATGCCTACATGGTCTTTGATGACGAGCAGGAGCCCGTCTTGCTGGTGCGCTTCTATGTGCCGTGGCAGTGATACTATTTTGCGGCTAAAATCTAGCTTTGCAGAATCAGCCCCGTTTCAATCGTAGGATGCTTCGCATCCTGCTCTGAAACTGCTTTTTCTTTTGAACAATAAGGGAACATTGGGCTGCCGCCCAAACCTGCTTGAG